>JAAWHO010000114.1 GCA_022795905.1 Oscillospiraceae bacterium | reverse complement strand
AGAATAAAGGAGCGGTACTATGGAAAACATCTCACAGACCATCGCCAAAGATCTATTAAAAATCAAGGCCGTCTTCTTCCGGCCTGAGGAGCCCTTCACCTGGGCCAGCGGCATCAAGAGCCCGGTCTACTGTGACAACCGCCTGACCCTCACCGCCCCCGAGGTCCGCACCGACGTGGAGAACGCCCTGGCGGAGACCATCCGCCGGGAGTACCCGGACGCGGAGGTCCTCATGGGCACCTCCACCGCCGGCATCGCCCACGCGGCCATCACCGGCCATCTCCTGAACCTGCCGATGGGCTACGTCCGCTCCGGCAGCAAGGACCACGGACGCCAGAACCAGATCGAGGGCCGCTTGGAGAAGGGCCAGAAGGTGGTGGTAGTGGAGGACCTGATCTCCACCGCCGGCAGCGCCCTGGAGGTGGTCAGCGTCCTGCGGGAGGCCGGGGCCCAGGTTCTGGGCATTGTCAGCATCTTCACCTACGGCATGAAAAAGGGCCTCGACCGCCTCGCCGCTGCGGACGTGAGGAACATCAGCCTCACCAATTTCGACGTAATCGCCCAGGCGGCGGCAGACGAGGGCTATATCAAGCCGGAGGATATCGCCCGGATTCTCGCCTTCCGGGACAACCCCTCCGACGAGAGCTGGATCGGCAGAAAGGACTAATATGGAAAACGTGAGAAGTTTGATCGACATTCTGGAACTGAGCGTAGAGGAGATCGACGAGCTGGTGGACCTGGGCGCGAAGATCATGGCCAGCCCCGCCGCCTACGCCCACAAGTGCGACGGCAAAATCCTGGCCACTCTGTTCTTCGAGCCCTCCACCCGCACCCGTCTGAGCTTCGAGAGCGCCATGCTGAGCCTGGGGGGCCAGGTGCTGGGCTTCTCCGAAGCCGCCAGCTCCTCCGCCGCTAAGGGGGAGAGCGTGGCCGACACCATCCGCACCGTCAGCTGCTACAGCGACATCATCGCCATGCGCCATCCCAAGGAGGGCGCGCCCCTGGTGGCCTCTATGAACTCCGAGGTCCCGGTCATCAACGCCGGCGACGGCGGCCACAACCACCCCACCCAGACGCTGACGGACCTGCTGACCATTCACAAGGAGAAGGGGAGGTTTGACAACCTGACTCTGGGCTTCTGCGGGGATTTGAAGTTTGGCCGGACGGTCCACTCCCTCATCTCCGCCATGAGCCGCTACAAGGGCACCCGGATCGTGCTCATCTCCCCGGAGGAGCTGAAGCTGCCCAGCTATGTAAAGAAAGAGGTTCTCCAGAAAAACAACATCGAGTACGTCCAGACCACGGACCTGGAGGCGGTCATGCCGGAGCTGGACATTCTCTATATGACCCGGGTTCAGCGGGAGCGGTTCTTCAACGAGGAGGACTACCTGCGCCTGAAGGACAGCTATATCCTCACGCCGGACAAGCTCCGCGCCGCCAAGGAGGACCTGCGGATTCTCCACCCGCTGCCGAGAGTCAATGAGATTTCCGTGGCGGTGGACAAGGACCCCAGGGCCTGCTATTTCCAGCAGGTCCGCTGCGGCCGGTATATCCGCATGGCTCTGATTCTGAAGCTGCTGGAGCTCGCGTAAGGGGAGGAGGGAAGAACATGACCATTGATTCGATTAAAAACGGGATTGTCATCGACCACATCGCCGCCGGGAAGGCCATGGAGCTCTATCAGATTCTGGGTCTGGACAAGCTGGACTGCTCCGTGGCGATTCTCAAAAACGTCGTCAGCGGCAAGCTGGGGAAAAAGGACATCATCAAAATCGACCGGAATCTGGATCTGGACTGGGACATCATCGGCTATGTGGACCCCAATATCACCGTGAACATCATCAAGGACGGCCGGCAGGTGGAGAAGCGCCAGCTCAAGCTGCCGGAGACAATCCGGGGCGTCATCCACTGCAAAAACCCCCGGTGCATCACCTCCATAGAGCAGGAGCTGCCCCAGGTGTTCAAGCTCACAGACCGGGAGAAGCGGGTCTACCGCTGCCTGTACTGCGAGACCCAGGCGGGGAAATAGAAGGGCTGTTGACATGATATCATTATTTTGATAAAATAATGATATCATCAAACAGGAGGTGCCGATATGCCGAATATCAGACCCAGTTCCGACCTGCGGAACAACTACAATGAGATCTCCGCATTCTGCCATCAATACGGCGAGCCGGTCTATATCACCAAGAACGGAACCGGCGATCTCGCCGTGCTGAGCATCGAGGCCTATGAGCGCCTGGCGGGCAGGTTTGAGCTCTACGCGCTTTTGGAAAAAGGACTGGAGGACATCAAGGCAGGGCGAACCATCCCGGCGGAGGAGGTCTTTGCCGAACTGGAAAGAGATTTGGAAAATGGAACACTATAGTATCCATTTAACCCAAAGCGCCCAGGCAGATATCCGTGATATTGCAGGCTATATTTCTTTAGAGCTGCGGGTGCCTTTGACAGCGAAAAAGCTCCTCCGCCGTTTCAGGGAGGCTATTTCTTCCCTGGAGACCATGCCGGAGCGCTATGCCCTGGTTTCTGACGGATATCTCGCTACCCGGGGGTTCCGGGCTGTGTCAGTGGAAGAGTATCTTCTCTTTTACACCGTGGACCGCAGCGGAAGGAGAGTCAACGTCTCCAGAGTCCTCTGCGGCAAACGGGACTGGGTCAGCATCCTGACGAAAGATTTATAAAAAATAATACCGCCTCTGCATAAAAAAGCCTCCAGCCGACCAAAATACGGCTGGAGGCTTTTCCCGGCCTCGAAAACGAAAACGTGAAAGGAAGAACAAGATGGATAACAGAGGCAAGCGGCAGGCTGCCTCCATCTTCGGCAGCACGGGCTTCTACATAGCCCTGCTCGCCTGCGTTCTCGCAGCCGGAGTGGTTGGCTATTTCGCCCTGCTAAGAAACGATGGAACCAGCAACGAACCTGTCCAGACCGTGGACAACACCGTCCCCCGCAACTCCGTCCCCGTTTCCCTCCCCGACGAGGAGCCCGCTGAGCCGGTCATCAATGACCAGCCGGTTTCGATCCCCGCCCCGGTCCACACCATCCCGGAGCCGGAGGAGGACGAGGAAACACCCGTCTCCGCCCCCGCGGAGGTCCCGGAGGAAGCGCCCGGTATCGCGGCGGAGCCCGTGGAGATCGCCCCGCCTGTTCGGGTAGCCCCCCTGGCCGGGGAGACGGTGGCGGTGTTCTCCGTGGACCGGCTGAGCTATGACGAGACCCTGGGCGACTGGCGGACCCACGACGGCATCGACATCCAGGCCGAGGCCGGCACCGCCGTCACCGCCGCCTGCGCCGGCACCGTGACGAGGGTAGAGGAGGACGGCCGCATGGGCGCCACCGTCACCATCGACCACGGCGACGGCTACGTCACCACCTACGCCAGTCTCCAGAGCGATCCCGCCGTGCTGGCCGGCGACGAGGTGGCCGCCGGGGCAGTGATCGGCACGGTGGGCAACACCTCCCTCACCGAGGCGGGGCTGGGCGCGCACCTGCACTTCTCCGTCACCAGGAACGGGGAGGCCATTGACCCCGTCGGGTATCTGGATTACAGCGAATAAGCGCGGCGAGGCCGGGAGAGCGTTCTCCCGGCCTCGTTTTCTTACGCGGTATAGCCCGCGCTGGTGTCGATAGTGATGGTTTTGGTTGCGTTATCCCAGCCAATGCCGAAATCGAAAGCCTGTCCAATGTCCCTCAGCTTGAAATAGTTGTTCCCGCCGATGGTGTAGGCCGTCAGGGAAACTTCCTTGCCGTCAATCAGCAGCTTGGAAGCGGAGACGGACGCGCTCTGAGCGCCGGAACCCTTCGCCATCTCACTGCCGTTGGCGGTGTAGCCCTGGCCGGAGGTCAGTGTAATCGTCTTGGAGGCATTATCCCAGCCCACCTCGAACTGCTTTTCCGTGCCGTTGAGCACGAAAGCCAAATCTCTCAGCTTGAAATAGTTGCTCCCGTCAATCGTGTACGCGTCGAAGGCCACTTCCTTCCCATTCACCAGGACCTTGGAGCTGGTGGGATTGGCGGCGGGGCCCTTGGGCTGGGCGGGGGCGGTGGAGGCGGAGGGCCATGGACCAGTGTAGGGAGTCCGGGAGGTCCCCGCCAAAGTGGGGGAACATACGGCGGCGATCCCATCGTATTCGCTGGTCGAGACCCCGAAAACGTCCGTTGTATCCTGATAGGTATAACGCGGCACCCCCTCTACGCTGCTGCCGGTGCCGTACATGAGACCGTCGTTCTTGACATAGAGCATGGCATACCCGCTTATATAAGCCGTTTTCACGTCAGTATCCACCTGGACCGGCCCACGGGGGTAATACATTTTATCATGTCCCTCATATTCAACTTCCCCCTGGCCATGGATGCCGAACATATTCCCGCCAGTGATCCAGAGGCTGTTGTCCGTTTTGATGAAGGCAAGATTCTCGCTTCCAGCGAACATCTGCTTCACGCCGCTTATGATGGGGGTAGGGGTGAGATAGTACGGCGCATCGTCATACGAAACGCCGAACATGCTCTGCATATTCATTCCACAGGCGTATACGGTGCCGTCAGCTTTCAGCGCCAGCGTGCAATTCCTTCCGGCGGCGATGGCCGTGCAGCCGTCCATGATACGGGCCATCTCCGGGACCGGCGCGCCCTTGTTCGTGCCGTCGCCCAGCAGGCCCTTGGAGTGGTCTCCCATGGTGTAGACCCCGCCGTCCGCCGTCAGGGCCACGGTATGGGTATTTCCGCAGGCCACCGCCGTTACGTCGGAGAGGACCTTGGTGGGTGTGCTGAGATAATGAAATTCCATTTTCCTCGCATCCCATGAGGTGTCTGGATAACCCAGCACATATCCCCAGCAGTAGAGGTCGCCGTCCGTCGTAATCGCGGCGCACAGGTTGCCGCCGCAGTCGATGGCTTTGGCCCCGTCCATTACCTTTACCGGGGAGAAGTCAGAGCGGGCGGAGGCGTCCTCCGTGTAGCCCTGGCCCAGCTGACCGACGCAGTTATCTCCCCACATCCACACGGACCCGTCGGTCTTGAGAAACATGATATTGGAGGGGTGGGGGCTGGTAGCACTCCATCCGTTGATACACCCCTCTTTGCCGGTCGCGACGGCCTGGATATCGTCCATCACTTTTGTGACGCGGCAGTACTCCCCATTGGGCCAGAGGGAGGATGAAAAATTTCCTTTCGCCCCAAAGAAGTTCTCATCTGAATAGGATCCCCAGGTATAGAGCGAGTGGCCGGTGGTTACTACCAGACCGCCGCCCGCCACCTGCTCAATGGGCCAGGCGTACCCCGCCGCCATCGCCGGGACCGCCAGCCCTAGGCACAGCGCCAGGGCCAATGCCAATGATATCAATCTCTTCCTCATACACTTTCTCCTTTAATAGAAATCTTCCATTCCTGATTATAAACAGAAATTCCCATGCCGTCAAGAGGCGGCATGGGAAGAATTCTCGTTGCGGAGGACCTTGTAGGGCGCGCCGCCGGTTCTGCGGAGCTGTCCTTGGGAAGCGGCGGGCCGGGTCGTCCCGCCCTACATTT
>JAAWHO010000113.1 GCA_022795905.1 Oscillospiraceae bacterium | reverse complement strand
CTTCACCGTCTCCCGGGCGATGATCCGCCCGCCGATGGCCGCCTGGATGGGCACCTCGAAGAGCTGGCGGGGGATGTTCTCCTTCAGCTTCTCGCACAGCCGCCTTGCCCGGGGGTAGGCCTTCTCCCGGTGGGCAATGAAGCTCAGCGCGTCCACCTGATCCCCGTTCAGGAGCAGATCCACCTTCACCAGGTCGCTCTCCCGGTAGTCGCTCAGCTCGTAGTCCAGGGAGGCGTAGCCCTTGGTGTGGGCCTTGAGCGTATCAAAAAAGTCGTAGATAATCTCGTTTAACGGCATCTGATAGTGTAATTCTACCAGATTGGTGTCCAGATACTGCATATCCTTGAACTCCCCCCGCCGGTCCTGGCACAGGGGCATGATATTCCCCACATACTCGTTGGGGGCGATAATGGAGACCTTCACAAAGGGCTCCTCCGCCGAGGCGATGACGCCGGGGTCGGGGTAGTTGTGGGGATTGTCCACATTGACCAGGGCGCCGTCGGTCTTGGTCACCTTGTAGATAACAGAGGGCATGGTGGTAATGAGGTCCAGGTCAAACTCCCGCTCCAGCCGCTCCTGGATGACCTCCATGTGGAGCATCCCCAGGAAACCGCACCGGAAGCCGAAGCCCAGGGCTACGGAGCTCTCCGGCTCGAAGGTGAGGGAGGCGTCGTTGAGCTGGAGCTTTTCCAAAGCGTCCCGGAGGTCCGGGTACTTGCTGCCATCCTCGGTGTACACGCCGCAGTAGACCATGGACTGGGCCTTCCGGTAGCCGGGGAGGGCCTCGGCGGCGGGCCGGTCACTGCCTGTAACCGTGTCTCCCACCTCCGTGTCCCGGACGTTTTTGATGGAGGCGGTGAGGTAGCCCACCTGCCCGGCCCGGAGCTGGTCACAGGGCTCGTAGCCCAGGGGGCGCAGCAGGCCGCACTCCAGAATCTGATACTGGGCCCCGCTGGCCATCATCTTAATGGACATCCCCTTTTTGACCACACCGTCGATAATGCGGAAATAGACGATGACCCCTTTATAGGCGTCGTAGTAGCTGTCGAAAATCAGAGCCCGGAGGGGGGCGTCCGGGTCCCCGGCGGGAGCGGGGATGTTGGCTACCACGTCCTCCAGCACGGCTGGAATGTTCAGCCCCACCTTGGCGGAGATCTCCGGGGCGTCCATGGCGGGGATGCCGATGATGTCCTCAATCTCGTGCTTGACCCGCTCCGGCTCGGCGGCGGGGAGGTCGATCTTGTTGATGACCGGGCGAATCTCCAGGTCGTTGTCCAGGGCCAGGTAGGTGTTGGCCAGGGTCTGGGCTTCAATGCCCTGGCTGGCGTCCACCACCAGCACCGCACCCTCGCAGGCCGCCAGGGAGCGGCTGACCTCGTAGTTGAAGTCCACATGGCCCGGGGTGTCGATAAGGTTCAGAGTATACGTCTCACCGTCGGCGGCGGTGTAATCGAAGGTCACAGCCCGTGCCTTGATGGTGATGCCCCGCTCCTTTTCCAGGTCCATGTTGTCCAGGAGCTGGTTCTCCATATCCCGCTCCGCCACCGCGCCGCAGGCCTCCAGCAGCCGGTCGGCCAGGGTGGATTTGCCGTGGTCAATGTGGGCGATAATCGAAAAATTCCGGATTTTTTTCTGGTCCATATAGTCCTCGATTCTCCGCGCTGGGGCGCGGTTGGATTCTTAGTTTTTCTCCAGCTCCCTGGCCCGCTCGTCGGTGTGGTGGAACACCTGGGCTACGGACTGGGAAAAGCCCTGATAGCTCTCCGACAGGGACTGGGCGTCCATGGGCGGGTACTCCCCCTTGTACTCCGCCAGGGCCCGGGCGTAACGGATTCGGGAGAGCGTCATATCCGCCGACAGCACGTCCATATCAAAGGCTGTCCCGTCGATGGAGAAATACTTCTCGTTCTCCCCCGCCGCCCGGTAGAGGGGCCGGAAGATCTGGTAGAGGGCGCTGGAGAGGTAGGCGCCGGCGGCAGTAATCGCCTCCTTGCTGCCCATTTTCCCCAGCAGGTCGAAGAGCACGCTGACGGTGTTTACCAGCAGCTTCTTCTGGAGCTTGGCCATAATGCTGCCCTTGAGGTTCTCCTTGGCCTCGCTGGCGTCGGCCAGCTCCTCCGCCTCAATAATGGCCCCGTCCCTGCTGAGGGTCCGCCCCAGCAGGTAGTCCGCCGAGACGTGGTAGTAGTCGCAGGCCTTCACCACAAAGGCCAGGCCCGGCTCCCGCACGCCGTTCTCATAGTGGCTCAGCAGCGCCTGGCTGATGCCCAGGGCCGCCGCCGCCTTCCGCTGGCTGACCCCCATCTCCTGCCGGAGCAGGGACAGCACTCTCGAAAAATCCTCGTTCATCTCTCTCTGTTACCTCGTTCTGTCATTTTATCTCTGGGAAGGAAATGTTTTATACAAGAAGTAAAGTATACCAGGGAGATATACCACTTGTAAAGAGGGAATTTGCAAAAATCTTCAATTCGCAAGGGAATGCTTGGAAAAGAGAAAATCTTTGCAGGGGCGGATATGATCCGCCCGTTTCTGACGAAAAAGGGGCATTATCGAGCGGGCGGATGATATCCGCCCCTGCTATTTTTCGTACTTGGCGAATTGGAGTGCAGAAATTTGCGCTCCGCGCGAAAAAAAGCCCCGCCCGCCTGAAGCGGGCGGGGCCCTATCCGGTTTTACTCGCTGTCGCCCAGCGACACGGAGGTGACCTCCTTGCCCTCGAAGATCACCTCGAAGGGGATATCGGCCGTCACGCCGCTGTTTTTCTTGGCGGTAACCGTAGCCGACACGATCACCCGGTCGCCGTCCTCGGTGTAGTTCCAGTTGCTCCGGGAGGGGAACACCGCCGTCTCCGGGAGGTCCAGGCGGCTCTTCACCGCGTCCAGGGCCTCCACCATGAGCGCGTCCCGGTCCTCCGCGTTCAGGTAGTGCTCACTGAGCTGGGAGACGACCGCTCCGTCCGCGTACAGGTCGCTGCTCCGGAAGGAGACGGAGACAACCTCCTTGTTCTCCTCGTTGACCTTCACCACGGCGTCCTCGCCCTCGGTGTAGCGGTCCAGGGCCTCATCTATCACGGCGTAGGCCTGGTTCTTCCCGGCGGAGGGAAGCTCCTCCACGCTCACAATCTCCCCGAAGCCGCAGGATCCCAGGATCTCCATCACCGCCTTCTCCTGCTTCTCCGTCAGCTCCATGGCCGCGCCCAGCGTGGTATCAGAGAGCTTGGGCCCCAGCTTGATGGGCAGGCCGAAGGGCAGCTCAATGGGCAGCCCCACCGGGAAGGCGAACACCACCACCGACACCAGCGCCAACACCAGTATCAGCAGGATAGGAAGCAGGACCACCATGGGGCCCTTCTTTTTCTTCGGCAGGGGCTTCCCGCAGCGGGGGCAGATTTTCGCCTTCTTGGGGACCTCCATCTCGCAGAAGGGGCAGACAATCGTCTTCGATTTCTTTGCCGTCTTGGCCTTCTCAGGCTTCGGCTTCTTTTCTTTTGCCATTTAAGCTTCACCTTTCTTCTTGTCTGTTCTATGTCTATGCGTTCCGCCGCCGGCGGTCGGGATAAACAAATCCGCGTGCCATCCATTATAGCAGAGTTCCACAAGGAGGGCAAGTCAAAACCCTAAAATTTGCAAGAATCCCGTATATTCGGCCGGACCGGCCCCGCCTCACCCCACCAGAAGCCAGAGATACGCTCCATAGCCCGCCAGCATCACCGCCCCCTGCCAGCGGCGGAACCGCCCGGTGAGCAGGGGCGGCAGCACCCCCAGCAGGGTCATGGCGAAGCACACGGGCAGATCCAGGGCGGCGCTCCGGGGGCTGACCGTGAGCCTGCCCCCGCTTAGGAGGGCACACACCGGCAAAATCAGGGTCAGGTCGATGATGTTGGCCCCCACGATGTTCCCAATAGAGAGGCTGGCCTCCCTTTTGACGATGGCGGTGAAGGTGGTGACCAGCTCCGGCAGGGAGGTGCCCACGGCCACCACCGTGACCCCCACGATCCCCGCCGGAACCCCCAGTGCCAGCGCCAGGGCGGCGCCGTGCTCAATGAGGAGGTCCGCCCCCCAGACGATGCCGATGATGCCCAGCAGGAACTTTATCAGCTGACCCCCCAGTCCTCCCCGCCTGCCGGCGGGGCGCTCCCCGGCTCCCCGCCCGGCGGCGCGGAGGTTTTCCCACCCGAAGGCGGCGAACACGGCCAGAAGGGCCAGACCGGAGACCGCCGTCAGTTCCCCGTCCCGGCAGAGGAGGGTCAGCATCCCCGCCGCCGCCAGCAGGAGCCCCGCCTTGGCGGCAAAGTCCCGCCGCCGGATGACGGCGGGGAGGCACAGGATGGAGAGCCCCATAATCAGGCCGGTGTTGGCGGTGACGGAGCCCACGGCATTGCCCACCGCCAGGTCCACCTCGCCCCGGAGCACCCCCAGGGCGGAGACCATCAGCTCCGGCAGAGTGGTCGCCAGGCTGACCACCGTGGCCCCGATGATGAACCGAGGGACCCCGGAGGCCTCGGCGATCCAAACGGCGGCGTCCACGAAGAGGTCGCCCCCCTTGACGATCAGGACCAGCCCCAGGGCGAATAAAAGAACGGTCAGCAGCAGCGTCTCCGGCATAGTATGTATCCCTTTCCTGTCACGTCCTGCCGGCCGGACCGCCACCGCTCAGGCCAGATCCTGTTCCAATCTCTCGACGACCGCGCCGACGCTGCCCTCCAGACAGTGGCAGACCACCGACGCCCCGGAGGCGAGGACCTCCGGCACCGCGTTAGCGGGGGCGAAGGCCCGGTCCGCCGCCGCCAGCATGGGCAGGTCGTTGCAGTGGTCGCCGACGCAGAAGAGCTGCCTGCAGCCCAGCAGCTCCTTCAGCCGCAGGGCGGCGCTGCCCTTGTTGGCGCCGCGGGCGGTCATCTCCAACAGGTGGCTGCTGGAGAAAATCAGCTCATAGTATTCCGCCCAGCCCCGGACCTCCAGAAATTTTCGGACCTGCTCCAGGGTTTCCAGCTCCGAAACGAACAGGGCCTTGGCAAGGGGGGAGGGAACCGCGGAAGCGTCCAGGCTGGTTACCGTCTCATAGCCGGCTCCGGTGAGGAGAGCGTGCTGGTCGTTCCAGCGGGAGGGGTTTACGGCCTGGACGGGGCCTGTGGGGTGGTAGAGCTCCATGGAGAGGTCCGGGAACGCCTCCAGCACGGAGGCGATGTGCTCACGGGCCTGCTCCGGCAGGGGGAGGGACCAGAGGCACTCCTCCCGGGAGAAGTCGTAGATGGTTCCGCCGTTGTCCAGGATGGCGGGGGCATTGGCGGGGACCCTTGATGCCTGAGGGCGGAAGGCGGCCATGGCCCGGCCCGTGGCTACGGCGAAGCGGCCGCCCTGGTCCATCCAGCGGCGGAGGGCGGATAAATTCCGCTCGGGCATGGCGGGGGGAGGGGTGCCCTCCCCAAGGCTTTTTTCTGTATACAGCAGGGTATTATCAAAATCGCTGATGAGCAGCATACCATCGAATCGCATTTTTTTCTCCGTTTCTCCGGCGTTACCGCACGGAAGATTGTATTCTTGAGTCAGAGAAAGTATACAACTTTTTTTCTTCACTGGCAACATATTATCGGGGACAAGCTCATAGGTATATTGCGGC
>JAAWHO010000112.1 GCA_022795905.1 Oscillospiraceae bacterium | reverse complement strand
CCCGAGGGCTATGAGGTCATGCCGGAGATCGAGGAGATCGCCAAGAAAAACGCCCAGGCCAGCGGCGGGTCCTATACGAAGGTCAACTCCATGGAGGAGGCGTTCAAGGACGCGGATATTGTGTATCCCAAGTCCTGGGCGCCCTTCAAGGCCATGGAGAAGCGGACCCAGCTCTACCGGGAGGGCGACAAGGCCGGCATCGACACCCTGGAGCAGGAGCTGCTGGCCCAGAACGCCCAGCATAAGGACTGGACCTGCTCCGAGGAAATGATGAAGCTGACGAAGGACGGCAAGGCCCTGTATATGCACTGCCTGCCCGCCGATATCTCCGGGCTGAGCTGCGCGGAGGGCGAGGTGGACAACAGCGTCTTTGACCGCTATATCGAGCCCCTGTACAAGGAGGCGTCCTTCAAGCCCTATATCATCGCGGCCATGATCTTCCTGAGCAAGGTCAAGGACCCCGTGGCCGCTCTGCGGGAGCTGGAGAAGAACGGCGAGAAGCGGAAGGCGCTCTAACCATCAAACAAAATACGAGAGAGGAGCATCTTCATGAAAAAAGCGGTACTGCGCAGTCTGACCTCCGCCCTGTGCGCCCTCGTGCTGGTGCTGGGCCTTATTCCCTCCGCCCAGGCGGCGGGGACCCCGGCGGTGTCCGACAACGCGCTGGATAATTGCTATGGCTTTAACGCAAATGCTGTAAAATCTTATCTGTACATCAATGCCTCCGGCGGTCTGACCCGGGTGGAGGCCCTTACCAACAAGGAGATCGTGGTGGAGGACTACAGCCCCTCCTTCGCCCTGCTCTCCCAGCGGACGATTCCCGGGGAGCTGGAGTATTACGCCGGCTTCTTCCCCGGCCAGAGCTACAACTTCTTCGTCTTCGTCCAGCGCAACAATAGCGAGAGCGACAGCGTGGAGGTCGTCCGGGTGGTCAAGTACGACAAGAGCTGGAACCGCCTGGGCCATGCCAGCGTATACGGGGCCAACACCAGGATGGCCCTCTCCAACAGCACCCTCCGCTGCGCGGAGGCCGGCGGGATGCTGTATGTCCACACCGGCCATCAGATGTACAAGTCCAGCGACGGCTACAACCATCAGGCCAATATGAACATCGTCGTCCGGCAGAACGACATGCAGGTGACGGAGACCGGCTACGGCGTGGGCGGCTACAACAACTACGTCTCCCACTCCTTTAACCAGTTTATCATGGCGGACTCCCTTGGCAACCTTCTCACCCTGAATCAGGGAGACGGCCACCCCCGCGCCCTGGTCATCCACAAGCTGTCCGGCAAGGCCGGCAGCGAGAGTATGATCTGCACCCCGTCCAACCCGGCGGCAAGCGTCCAGACCGAGCGCTTTGACGGCCCTGACGGCGAAAACCAGACCAACGTCTGGACCGGCGGCATGGCGGAGACCTCCACGGGATACCTGATGGCCTACGCCCAGCGCAAGCTGGAGGGCCAGTATGTCCCCCTTCCGCTGACCCAGATGAAGCTGGCCTACATCTCCAAGGCGGACTTCAAAACCGGCGCAACCTTTCAGATCCGGCAGTTGACCGCCAACACCAAGACGAGCCAGGTGGAGGGTACGCCCTTCCTGGTGCCCACGGGCCCCGACGGCGGCTGGATTTTGTGGAACAGCGTAAGCAATCCTGCGCCCGACTATACGGAGGTCAATGAGGGCCTGCGCTATGCAACCTACTCCGCCGACGGCTCCGTGGGCCCTGTGCAGAAGCTGAACAAGGCCGCGCCCCTGTCCGACTGCCAGCCCATCTACTACAACGGCAAGGTGGTCTGGTATGTCACCAGCAGCTCCGCCCCGGTCTTCTACTGCCTGGACGCCTCCGGCGTCACCGCCACCCCGGCCAACGGCTTCGCTTCTCAGGTCGTGGGTGAGGCGGGTTCGGTCCCTCCCACCCGGCTTGAGGGGAACGGCGTGAGCTTCTCCGATGTGCCCGCCAGCCACCCGGCTTACAATGATATTGCAAGCTGCGTGGCTATGGGCGCGGTGTCCGGCTACACGGACGGCACCTTCCATCCGGACGAGCAGGTCACCTATGCCCAGATAGCCGCCATGGCGGGGAAGCTTTTCTACCAGAAGGACCTGGAGAAGTTCCAGGCGGACCCCCAGTACGCTGGAAAGCCCTGGTATGTCCCCGTTATGGAGATGGCCACCGGGTTTCAATCCAGCAGCGTCATGTACAACCTGTACTACGTCCGTGGTTACACCGAGGAGTATGCCAATAAGCCCCTGCCGCGCGGTGACCTGGCTACCATAATCAGCCGGATCGCCAGCGACAAGAAGGGCTACGGCTACTACAAGGATATCGAATATCTCAAGAGCCAGGTAACGGACTACACAGAAGGGCCCAGTGTAAAAGGAGAACACTGGGGTGAAGCCCTCGCCTGCGTCCACACAGGCCTCCTGAATCTGAAATCTGACGGCTCCTTCGGCATGTTTGACACCGTGACCCGAGCCGAGGCCTGCACAGCCCTTGTCCGGGTGTTCGACTTTGTGTACGGCTGATCCATCGAAGAAAGGGAGTACCCCAGGGTACTCCCTTTCCGCAGAGATTCAGAGGAATTTCTTCGATAAAATCCCCACATATTATAGGTACCAGAAGAGAGGCGTCCGGTTTTATCTGCCGCAACATTTTTGGGAAATTGAAAACGAGGTAATACGCTATGAGTAAACGCATCGTCATCGCCCTGGGCGGCAACGCCCTGGGCAGCACTCTCCCGGAGCAGGCCGCGGCCGTGAAGATTACCGCCCGGGCCATCGTGGACCTCATCGAGGACGGCAACCAGGTGGTGGTGGCCCACGGCAACGGCCCACAGGTGGGCATCATCAACAACGCCATGGCCGCCCTCCAAAAGGAGGACCCCCACCAGGGCTTCACCCCCCTGTCGGTGTGCGGCGCCATGAGCCAGGCCTATATCGGCTACGATCTGCAAAACGCCTTTCGGGAGGAGCTGCTGGACCGGGGCATCTGCAATATGCCCGTGTGCTCCATCGTCACCCAGGTGGAGGTGGACCCCGCCGACCCGGCCTTTGACAACCCCACCAAGCCCATCGGCAAGTTCATGACCGAGGCGGAGGCCCAGGATTATCAGACCAAAACCGGCAATCCGGTGAAGGAGGACGCGGGCCGGGGCTGGCGGCGGTACGTGGCCTCCCCCAAGCCCAAGCACATCATCGAGGCCGGAGCTATCCGTGCCCTGACCGAGGACGGCCATCTGGTCATCTGCTGCGGCGGGGGCGGCATCCCTGTCTACCGCACGGAGAAGAACCACCTCAAGGGCGCGGCGGCGGTCATCGACAAGGACTTTGCCTCCGAGCTTCTTGCGGAGCAGCTGGACGCGGATATGCTGATTATCCTCACCGCCGTGGAGAAGGTGGCCATCAACTTCCGCAAGGACAACGAGCAGTGGCTGAGCGCCATGACGCCTGCCGAGGCAAAGGAGTACGCCGCCCAGGGCCAGTTCGCCCCCGGCTCCATGCTGCCCAAGGTGGAGGCGGCGGTCAAGTTCGCCGAGTCCAAGCCGGGCCGGGAGGCCCTCATTACCCTCCTGGAGAAGGCCAGGGACGGCATCTCCGGCAAAACCGGCACCGTTATCAGGATATAAACGGAACAAGCTGCGGCTCGAAAGCCGCAGCTTGTTTTTCGATCTCGGAGCGGATGGTCCGGGTTGTGAAATGAAGAAAAACAGGCGGAAAAATCCCGGGAACGCTGTCAGAAGCGTTCCCGGGGTCTTTTTTATGAGTGTTGGACCAGAGCCTCCAGCCGCATGAGGATGGTCGCAATCTCCGCCCGGGTGGCCGTCCCGCCGGGGGAGAGCTGGCCGTTGGCCATGCCGGCGATCAGCCCCTCGCCCACCGCCCAGGCAAAGGGCTCCACGGCGTAGGGGGAGATTTTGCCGACGTCCGGGAAGCGGTCCAGTGCCGCGGAGGCGGCAGTATCCCACCCCTTGTACCGGGCATAGCGGTAAAGAATCGCCGCCAGCTGCTCCCGGGTGATGTTGTCCTCGGGGCCGAAGGTCCCGTCCTCATAGCCGGTGACGATCCCCCGGCTCGCGGCCCAGGTGATGGGCTGCGCGTAGTAAAAATCTGCCCGCACGTCCGGGAAGGCGGGGGCCGGGGCCTCCGGGGAGCCCTCCATCCTGTGGAGGATGGTGACAATCATCCCCCGGGTGGCGGGCTCGTCGGGGCCGAAGCGGTCGGCGGTGACGCCGTTCATCAGGCCCTGGCCGTAGACATAGCGGACGGAGTCGCAGTACCAATCGCTCGCCCGCACGTCTGTGAAGGGCAGGACGGAGGGCGGCTCCGGCTCATCGGGCTCCTCCCTCCCGGTCCGGGCAAAGACGGGCGCTACCTCCACGCCGGAGCCGGGCATCCGGAAGGTATATTTCCCGCCGTCCCGCTCCGATACCGCCACCTCGCGGTCCTTCGCGCCGTAGACAGACAGGCTCTCCAGCTCCCAGCCGGCCTCCTCCGTGACGGTGAGCGTGACCCGCTCCCCCTCCTCCGCCCGGGAGGCGTCGGCCTTTACCGTGCCGCCCTGGCTCTGGAGAACAGTTATCCTGTAGGTTTGCTCATCGCTGTCGCTGTCCGTGCCGCCGCCCCAGTCGGATATGTCGGCGCGCCCCTGAACATCGGCGGCGCCGCTCAGCTCCTCTATCCGGTTCAGCCCCCGGCCCAGCAGGGTCAGCTGGACAGCGGGGGGAAGGACGTCATCGCCGCTGCCCCGCCCGCCCAGGTCCAGGGTCCCTAAGAAGAGGCGCTCGCCGCTCCCCAGGGGGGCGGTCCGGGAGGAGAGGCAGACCGTCAAATGGGTGCCGCGCCCGTCCTCCTCCGCTTGGCAGACGCTGTATACCCCCTGGCCGGCGGGGGAGAAGTCCGCGTCGGGCCAGCTGCCGGAGAGCGTCAGCTCCAGCTGGGCGGCATAGATGCCGCTCTCGTCCAGGCCCTGGAGGGCCAGGAGGATCTCCCCCCGGCCCTCCCCGTCCTCCCAGGCCAGGGAGGGGGAGGAGGATGCCCGGGCAGGGGCGCTCCAGAGGGCGCAGGCCAGCGCCAGCGCCGCCAGAAGGGCGGATACGCGCCGCCTCATTCCTGGCCTCCCGTCTGGAGGACTACCTGGGGCAGGGAATCCATGTCGCCGGGGCAGGGGATCCAGGCGGTCTGGGCGGTAACCCGCTGGCTGTCAGCGGAGTCCGGCATATCGGTGCGCTTGAGCTCCGCCTGGATGCGGGCCGGCAGCAGCTGCAGGCCCTGGCAGGGGTCCTTGGCCTGGAGCGCGGCCTCGTTGTCCAGGTTGGGCACAAAGAGGAAGAGGCCGTCGCTGATGTCGCTGACCGGGCCGGACTCCGGCACGGTGGCCAGCAGCAGGGCATAGCCGTCAAGGGGCCTCACGACCGGCTCCGGCACGCTGCCCGCCTCGTCATTCACAGGCGCGGTGATAAACTCACCCTTGATGTTGACGGTGTTGTAGAGCGGATCGCCCCGGTAGGTACCCAGAATCACCAGGGTCCCGGCCTTAATGGTCTCCGTCCCCTCCTGTGTCTGGTAGGTGTAGTCCGCCGAGAGCGCGCCCATTGTCGCCCCCTCCAGGAAGGAGATGTCGTCCCC
>JAAWHO010000003.1 GCA_022795905.1 Oscillospiraceae bacterium | reverse complement strand
GCTGCTCTTGAATCTCTCCAGATCCCTCAGGGTGGCACTTGCTCTATTTTGCCTCCTGTCTGTGCTCGCTATTTTGCCAGGGTTGCGGAGTAGAGCCTAGTTATATTATTTTTATTATAATCAGTTCTCCCCTTGTTGTCAAGTCAGCAAGGCCATCTTATAGCAATCATCAAAAAACCTAACAATAATCAGAAGCGGCGAACCAATGGGAGCAGTCTAGTGGAGAAACACAAGAGAGGGCTTTTGGGATGGCATCCGGGAGGAGGCCCAAACTGCGGATTTTCCAGCAGCGTAGGATGGCTTTCATCTTGGAGATAATGGAGGTGTTCTTCCTGCCTCCCTACGCACCGGAATACAACCCTAATGAATATTTGAATCACGCTTTGAAAATTTCCGTTCACTCGGGACAGCTGCCCTATACCACGGAAGATATTTCCCACAAAATCCAGTCATTTATGCGCATAGTACAGGATCATCCCTCTGCCGTTTCCAGTTTCTACCTCCCTCCTTCGCTTTCCTATCTTTGTCCGCAGAAGTAATATTTTGAATGAAGAAAAAGGAAGCATCACTTGAGCGGCTGAGACAAACAGGGCGCAAGTGATGCTTCTTTATTATCAGGAGAGATAGCGGCGCAAGAAAATCACCTTTCTCCAGCTGTTGCACAGCGGGAAAAAATCTGCTATAATACTCTCCTGATTACCCGCACCAAACCTGGGCGGGGGCTGAACGAAAGGATGGGATACCATGAGCGAGACCAGCCAGGAGCGCAACGAGAGCCGTCCGGGCGACGGCGATGCGGTGATGATATATTTTAATCCGGAGCTGCTGCAGACCATTGCGGACAAATCCGCCCAGCGGCGGCGGGACTTCGAGGAGCTGCTCTCCTCCGCCGAGGAGGGAGACCTGGACGCGGCCTACCGCCTGGCCAGGGCCTACGGCTCCGGGAGCGACGGCGCGCCCAAAGACGCGGACGCGGCCTTTCGGTGGTACAAGAGGGCAGCGGAGGGGGACCATATCGCCGCCCAGTACGGCCTGGGCCAGTGCTATGCCCGGGGCATCGGCACAGAGAAGGACCCGGAGCGGGCCGTGGAGCTCTTCGCCGAGACGGCGGAGCAGGGCTATGCCCCCGGCATCTGCGAGCTGGGGCTGTGCTACGAGCTGGGCAGCGGTGTGGAGATGGACAAGGAGCGGGCCGCGGAGCTCTACCGGGAGGCGGCGGATCAGGACTACGCCCCCGCCCAGTGCAACCTGGGCTTTTTCTACTACCACGGCATCGGCGTGGAGGAGAACGACGACGAGGCGGCCGGCTGGTTCGGCAAGGCGGCCGCCCAGGAGTATCCCCGGGCCCAGATGCTGCTGGGAGAGTGCTATGAGAACGGCTACGGCGTGGAGCAGGATCTGGAGCGGGCCGTGAAACTTTACCGCGCCGCTTACGAGCAGGGCTATGAGCCCGCCGCCTGCGCCCTGGGGACCTGCTACGACCGGGGGAGCGGCGTGGAGAAGGACGAGGCGGAGGCCGCCCGGCTGTACATAGAGGCCGCCCAGGATGGCTACCCCCGGGGGATGTACCTGGCGGGGCAGTGCTACGAGTACGGCCACGGCGTGGAGAAGGACGAGGAGAAGGCGGAGGAGCAGTACCGCC
Source organism: Oscillospiraceae bacterium (assembly GCA_022795905.1). Taxonomy (GTDB): domain Bacteria; phylum Bacillota; class Clostridia; order Oscillospirales; family Oscillospiraceae; genus Pelethomonas. Next base: position 36,490 of record JAAWHO010000003.1, on the reverse strand, counting down.
TGGCCCACGAGGAGGGGTATGTCCCGGGGACCTGCGCCTTGGGGCTGTGCTACGAGGTGGGCATCGGCGTGGAGGAGGACAAGGTCAAGGCCGTGGCGCTCTACCGCCAGGCGGCGGAGAAGGAGCACGCCCCCGCCCAGTGCAACCTGGGCTACTGCTACTACCAGGGCATCGGCGTGGAGGAGGACGACAGCCAGGCGGTGTACTGGTTCGCCAAAGCGGCGGAGCAGGGCTATCCCCGGGCCCTGGACCTGCTGGGAGAGTGCTACGACCACGGCTACGGCGTGGAAAAGGACGAGGAGAAGGCCGCCAAGCTCTACCGTGCCTCCCATGAGAAGGGCCACGCGCCGGGGACCTGTGCCCTGGGGCTGTGCTACGAGTTGGGCACCGGCGTGGAGATGGACAAGGAGAAGGCCGTGGCGCTCTATCGCCAGGCGGCGGAGGCTGGGGACGTCCGGGCCCAGTGCAACCTGGGCTACTGCTGCTATCAGGGCATCGGCACCCCGGAGGACAACGAGGAGGCGGCCCGCTGGTTTGCCAAAGCGGCGGAGCGGGGCTACCCCCGGGCCCAGTATCTGCTGGGCCAGTGCTGCGAGTACGGCTACGGTGTGGAGCAGGATATCGGCCGGGCCATAGAGCTCTACCGCGCCGCCCGGGAGGGGGGGCACCCCCCCGCGGCCTGCGCCCTGGGGCTTTGCTACGAGATCGGCCGGGGCGTAGAGGAGGACAAGGAGAAGGCTGTGGCGCTCTACCGGGAGGCGGCGGAGCGGGGAGATCCCCGCGCCCAGTGCAACCTGGGCTTCTGCTACTACCGGGGCATCGGCGTGGAGGAGAGCGACTCTGACGCCGCCCACTGGTTTGCCAAGGCGGCGGAGCAGGACTACTCCCGGGCCCAGATGCTGCTGGGGGAGTGCTACGACAACGGCTACGGCGTGGAGCAGGACGAGGGGAGGGCGGCGGAGCTCTACCGCCTGGCCCACGAGGCAGGGTACCTGCCGGGGACGTGCTGCCTGGGCGTGTGCTACGAGGGCGGCTCCGGCGTGGAGCGGGACCCGGTCAGGGCCGTGGAGCTCTACCGCCTGGCGGCGGAGGACGGCTACGCCCGCGCCCAGTGCAACCTGGGCTTCTGCTACTACCAGGGCATGGGCGTAGAGGAGGACGAGGCGGAGGCCGTCCGCTGGTTCGCCAAGGCGGCGGAGCAGGGCTACCCCCGTGCCCAGCAGCTGCTGGGGGAGTGCTATGAGCGGGGCGCCGGCGTGGAGCAGGACCAGGTCAGGGCTGTGGAGCTCTACACCCAGGCCCACCAGGGGGGCTACGCGCCGGGGACGTGCTGCCTGGGCGTGTGCTATGAGTTCGGCGAGGGCGTGGGGCGGGACCCGGCCAGGGCCGCCCAGCTCTACCTGGAGGCCGCCCGGCAGGGCTATGCCCGTGCCCAGTGCAACTACGGCTACTGCTGCTACCAGGGCATCGGCGTGGAGGAGGACGACAGCCAGGCGGTGTACTGGTTTGCCAAGGCGGCGGAGCAGGGCTATCCCCGGGCCCTGGACCTGCTGGGAGTCTGCTACAGCCACGGCTACGGTGTGGAGAAGGACCAGGCGGAGGCGGCGCGGCTCTACCGCCAGGGTCACGAGCTGGGCTATCCCCCGGCCACCTGCTCCTTGGGCCTGTGCTACGAGCTGGGCGAGGGCGTGGAGGTGGACAAGGGGATGGCCGCGGAGCTCTACCGCCAGGCGGCGGAACGGGGCGACGCCCGTGCTCAGTGCAATTTGGGGTTCTTCTACTACCACGGCATCGGCGTGGAGGAGGACGACGCCGATGCGGCGGCCTGGTTCGCCCGCGCCGCCGGGCAGGGCTACCACCGGGCGGAGTTCTTCTTGGGGGAGTGCTATGAAAACGGCTATGGCGTGGAAAAGGATCTGAAGCGGGCGGTGGAGCTCTACACCCTCTCCCACGAGGGGGGCTACCCAGAAGGAAGCTACGCCCTGGGCCAGTGCTGTGAGGAGGGCCGGGGCCTGCGGCGGAATGTCAGGAGGGCCAGAGAGCTCTACCAGCAGGCTGCGGACCGGGGCCACAAGAAGGCCGTGGAGGCCCTTAAACGCCTGGACAAGAAAAAGCTCTTCGGGAAAAAATAGAGAGAGCGAGGGGGGAGCGTCCGCTCTCCCCTCGCTCTCTGTCAAAATATTCAGAGCGCCGCCTCCCACTCCTTCTCCCGGAAGCCCGGGAGCACGGCCCTGTCCGTCACCAGCAGGGGGCGCTTGACCAGCATCCCGTCGCGGGCCAGCAGGGCCAGCTGTTCCTCCTCGCTCATGCCGGGGAGCTTGTCCTTGAGCCCCAGATCCCGATAGAGCATCCCGCTGGTATTGAAAAACCTCTTGAGGGGCAGGCCGCTCCGGGCCGTCCACTCCCGCAGCTCCTCCAGGGTGGGCCGGTCCTCCTTGATGTCCCTGGATTCGTAGGGAATGCCCCTTCCGTCCAGCCAAGCTCTGGCCTTCTGGCAGGTGGAGCATTTGGGGTAGTGTATGAACAGCATGGTATTTTCTCCTTCTCAAAACTAATTTTCAAAATGCCCGACATGACTCTTGTAGGGGCCGGTCCCCTGGCCGGCCCGTCTGTCGGGATTTTTGATGTTTGCGTTAGTATTCCCGGAGCACCAGCTCCGTGACGCCGGGGTTCAGGCCCAGCTCCAGGCGGAGGACCCTGGAGTGCCGGCTGTACACCCGGCGGATCATGCTCCTGAGCTCCGTGCCCCTGTGGTAGCCGTGGACCAGCTCCACCCGGTACACGCTCCCGCCTGCCCGCCTGAGGCATCCGTCGATAGCCGCCTGGGCCTGGCAGCAGTTCATGCCGTGGAGGTCCAGGCGCAGGGTCCCGCTCTGCATATCTTCGTCTCCCTTCCGCTCCCCCTGGAGTCTGCCCGGCTCCCTGCGCCGGGACCAGGTCAGAATTCTTCCCGATCAGTTTACCACACAATCCTGCGTTTGAAAAGAGAGGGCGCGGCTTTTTTCGAGAAATAGCAGAAAAATCCAAATTTGTTTGCTCATTCAAATTCCCTGCTCCCCTGTACGATTGCCCTTGAAATCCGCCTTTGGCTCATGTATAATGCAGTCAGATTACTGTTTTATAGGAGAGACGTTACGATATCGTCATCCTTTATCCCGTACTATTGGGGGATGCCATGGCGATTCTGTAAGGAGGTCCGGTATGCTGTTATCTATGCTCAGAGGGCACGTCAGCGCGGCAGCGGCGCCGTTCATCTTCCTGGTCCTGTTCCTGGTGATCGTGGGCGGGGCCCTGTGGATTACGCCCCGGCTGGCAAAATGGCTGGATGAGAGGGAGAAGAAAAATGTGGGGTACTTCGACGGTATGCTGACGGAGGACCCCAACCAAAAAAGTTCTGTGGAAGAGACAACATCAGAGGAGGAGAAGAAATCATGATCCATTTTCGCAACGATTACAGTATGGGGGCCCACCCCGCGGTGCTGGAGGCCCTGTGCCGGACCAACGACGAGCTGACCATCGGCTACGGCTGCGACGAGCACTGCGAGAGCGCCTCCGAGACCATCCGGGAGCTGTGCGACTGCCCGGGCGCGGCCGTCCACTTCTTCACCGGCGGCACCCAGGTGAACAAGACCGCCATCGGGGCCTTCCTGCGCTCCTACGAGGCGGTCATCGCCCCGGAGGCCGGACATATCTGCGTCCACGAGAGCGGGGCCGTTGAGCAGGACGGCCACAAGGTCATCCACTGCCCCGCTCCGGACGGGAAGCTGACACCGGCCATCCTGCGCAGCGTCTGCGCCGGGCACACCGGCGAACATATGGTTGCCCCCAAGCTGGTCTACATCTCCAACACCACAGAGGTCGGCACCGTCTACAGCCGCGGAGAGCTCCAGGCGCTGCGAGAGGTCTGCAACGAGCTCAATCTCTTCCTCTACTGCGACGGAGCCAGGCTGGGCTGCGCCATGGACGCGGGGGACACCGCCTTTGAGGACTACGGCGCGTTCTGCGACGCCTTCACCATCGGCGGGACGAAGAACGGCCTGCTTTTCGGCGAGGCGCTGGTCATCGTCCGTCCGGGGCTCCAGCGGGGATTCCGCCACAACATGAAGCAGCAGGGCGCGATTCTGGCCAAGGGCCGCCTGCTGGGGGTGCAGTTTACCGCTGTGCTGGAGGGTGGGCTCTATCTGGAGCTGGCCGCTCACGCCAACCGCCTGGGACAGAAGCTGGCGGCAGGGCTGAAGGCCCTGGGGATCCCCCTGTCGGTGGACAGTCCCAGCAACCAGATCTTTCCGATCCTGCCGGAGGCGGTCATCTCCGCGCTGACGGAGGATTTCACCTTCGAGACCCAGGGCCCCGCCGGCGAGGGCCGGACCTGCGTTCGGCTGGTAACCAGCTGGCGGTCCTCAGAGGAGGACGTGGACGCCGTTCTGGCCCGGCTGGGGGAGCTGCTGTAGCGGCCCTCCCCTCCCCGCTTCGGGCTTCAGCGCAATCAGGACAGAGGGGACGCTTTACGAGGAAGCGTCCCCTCTGTCCTGATTTTTCCAGCGGCGTCCGGCCTCTGCGGCAGAAACGGGCCATTCAATCGCGGGTAAAGCCTACCACGCCAAACGCGCCGGGTCCGCCGTGGCTGGTGATGACGCCGCCGGTCTTGACCCAGGTGATCCTCTGGAAGCCGTTGGCGTGGGCGGCCTGCTCAAGGGCGGAGCGCAGCTCCTCCGTGAAGCCGGGGCTCCAGATAAGCCACACCTCCTCTTTCTCCAGGGCCTGCCGCTCCGTAAACTCCCGTACCAGCCGGGGGGCCAGCGCCAGCAGCTTCCCCCGCAGCTTCCTGGCGGCAACCAGATATCCGTTCTGAAATTCAATCAGCGGGTGAATGCTCAGCAGCTTCCCGCACAGGGCGGCGGCATTGCTTACCCGGCCTCCGGCGCGGAGGAATTCCAGCTTGTCCGGAATGAAGCACATCCGTGCGCGCTCAATCAGGTCCCGCGCAGCGGAAACGGCCTCCTCCAGGGTCCACTCAGGGTGCTCCTCCAGCAGCTGCGCCATACGGATAACAATGGCGTACTGACCTCCGGAGGCCATCTTGGTGTCCAGGCTGGTTACGTAGTCCCGGCCCTCCGACGCGATCTGCGCACTCTGATAGGAGCAGGTCGTCACAGAGGAATAGGCCAGGTGGAGAATCCGGGCGTCCGGCCACTGCTCGTGGATCCGATCGAACGCTATATTGAAGTCCTCCGGCGTGCTGCCGCTGGTCTTTGGCAGCGCCCTCGTCCGTTCATAGTAGGCGCAGATCTCCTCCGCGGGAAAGGTTCCGTCGTCCCGGGTCTCACTGCCGAAGGAGACGTGCATAGGTACAATATGGATACCGTACCGCTCTGCGGTCTCAGGCGGGATATCCGCGCCGGTCTCCGCTGTTAAAATGATCCGCTCCTTCCTGTTGGGCGCGGCGCCGGCCTCAGCCTGCTTTTGGTTTTCCTGCCTGTCTTTTTTCATTCTATTTTCCTCGCTTTCACGAAAATCAGTCCGGGTCCGATCCCATAGCCCTATCGCAGCACAGCATGATTTCCTTTATATTTCCATTTCATGTAAGAAATATGAAAAGCCGTTGGTCCCAGCCTTGCTTTCAGCATAACACAAATTAATGAAAAAAGAAAGACATAAAGCCGCAGAATGATATCGCAAATGATACAAAGCGTACACCAGACTCTATCCCAAGCCGCTCAGAGCAGGAAAAACGGCGGTCCGATTTCTCCATCGGACCGCCGCAGCCTAGCCGTCTCTGTGGTCAGCTTCCAGGGAGCCGCCATCCGCCAGCTCCCTTCCAAAGGCCTTCGGGAGCTCGACCTCCGGCATCAGCTCCCGGTCAATGACCCGCAGCATTTCCTCCAGCTTCGCGCACTCCTGGGGCGTAAAGCGCTCCGAAATGCGCTCCATTACCAAAGTCATGTAGGACGTGCTGATATTATAATAATCAATATACTTCTGCGTAACCTCCAGATGATACTCCCGGCGGTCCCGCTGGGACTGCAGCTTCCGGATATATCCCTTTTCCACAAGACTGTTTACCTTATACGCCGCATTCGGGGTGGAGATGCGCATAAACGCGGCGAATTCAGCCACCGTCGGACTGCCCAGCGCATGGATGCTCTCCATGCAGAATGTCTCCATTGTGGTCAGGCTGGCCTCACGAGTCTGGAAGCGCCGGAAGATCTCCTGGTAGAAATGCAGCTTGAATTTTGTGTAAACGTGAAAAAATGCTTCCTTCAGCATGGCAGATCCCTTCTTTTCCTTTTTCTTACGGACAGTATACCAGCATCTGAAGAAAAAAGCAAACCGGTATTCCCGCTACTGCAATGTAAAAATCAGCTCCGCCGTACACGCCGGCTGGCCGTCCACCGCCGCCGTACAGCTGCCGATGCCCACCGGCCCCCGGCGCTTTGTGAGCATACACTCCAGCTCCAGCACATCCCCGGGAATCACCTTCCGCTTGAACCTGGCGTTCTTCACCCCGCCGAACAGGACCAGCTTTCCCCTGTTCTCAGGGAGCGCCAGAACGGCCACCGCCCCCACCTGGGCCATGGCCTCCAGAATCAGGACGCCGGGCATGACGTGCTCCTGGGGAAAATGCCCGCAGAAGAACTGCTCGTTGACACTGACGCACTTGACGCCTCTGGCGCGGATGCCGGGCTCGCACTCGTCGATCCGGTCCACCAGGGCAAAGGGATAGCGGTGCGGCAAAAGCTCCGCAATCTGATTGGAATTCAGCTTCATGGCTCCCCCTCCCATTTTTTCAGCAGAATGCAGGCATTGTGCCCCCCAAATCCCAGAGAGTTGGACAGGGCCCGGCGCAAAGGCGCCTCCCGCCCCCGGTTGGGCACCACATTCAAATCGCAGGCCTCGTCCGGGACCCGGTAGTTGATGGTGGCCGGGGCAAAGCCGTCCCGCAGCGCCAGGGCGGTAAAAATGGCCTCCACGGCCCCCGCCGCCCCCAGCATATGCCCGGTCATGGACTTGGTGGAGCTGACCAGCAGCTCTTTGGCGTGTTCACCGAAAACCGCTTTGATGGCGGCGGTCTCCCCGGCGTCATTCAGAGGGGTCGAAGTGCCGTGGGCATTGATGTAGTCCACCTCCTCCGGGCGCGCGCCGCCGTCCCGGAGGGCCTGTGCCATGGCCTTGGCCCCGCCGCTGCCATCGGGCCGGGGCGCCGTCATGTGGTAGGCGTCACAGGTAGCGCCATAGCCCGCAATCTCCCCGTAGATCCTCGCGTTTCTCGCCAGGGCGTGCTCCAGCTCCTCCAGCAGCAGGAGCCCGGCCCCCTCGCCCATGACAAAGCCGCTGCGCTCCCTGTCGAAGGGGATGGACGCCCGGCTCGGGTCCGCAGACTGGCTCAGGGCCTTCATGGAGCTGAAGCCCCCCACCGACAGCGGCGTAATGCTGGCCTCGGTGCCGCCGCAGAGCATGAGCTCCCCGTACCCGTCCCGGATATAGCGGAAGGCATCGCCCACCGCGTTGGTCCCCCCGGCACAGGCCGTCACAGGGCAGGTACACATCCCGCGGAATCCGGCGTGGATCGCGATCTGCCCGGCGGCCATGTTGCATATGGTGGTCGGGATATAGTAGGGGGATACCCTGCTCCAGTCATTCCCCGCGCCTCTCAGGCACTCCGCCTCCGTAATCGCCTGACCGCCGATGCCGCTGGAGACGATGACGCCGCAGCGGTCCGGGTCTATATTCTCCGGCAGGATGCCGCTGTCCGCCAGGGCCTCTCCTGCCGCGGCCAGGGCGAACTGGGTAAAACGCCCCATATGCCTGGCATCCAGGCGGCTGAAATAGTTCTCTGGCGCAAACCCCTTGACTTCCGCCGCCAGGGTCACCCTCCGCCCCGAGGCGTCATACTGCGTAATCGGCCCAATGCCGCACACGCCCTCCCGCACGGCCCGCCAGCTGTCCGGAGCGGTCAGCCCCAGCGGCGTGACGGCCCCTATGCCTGTGATAACCACTCGTCTCTTGCTCATAGCTCCCTCCCGCTACATGGCCATGCCGCCGTCCACACACAGCACCTGGCCAGTGATATACCCCGCGCCGTCTCCGGCCAGAAAGGCCACGGCTCGGGCCACGTCCTCCGCCGTCCCCATCCGTCCCATCGGAATGTTGGGCAGCAGGGCCTCCCGGGCCTTCTCCGGCATGGCGGCGGTCATATCCGTATCAATAAATCCGGGCGCGACGGCGTTGACGGTGATATTCCGCCCGGCCAGCTCCTTCGCGGCGGACTTGGTCAGCCCCACCACGCCAGCCTTGCTGGCGGCATAGTTGGCCTGCCCGGCATTGCCCCGCAGTCCGACGACAGAGCCGAGGTTGATAATCCGCCCGCCGCGCTGCTTGAGCATCTGCCGGGAAACCGCCCTCATGCACAGGAAGGTCCCCCTCAGATTGGCCGCCAGCACCCTGTCAAAATCCGCCTCCGACATCCGCATCAGAAGTCCGTCCCGGGTAATCCCCGCGTTGTTGACCAGGATATCGATGCGGCCGAAGGCCGCCAAAGCGGCCTCCATCAGCCCGGACACCTGCCCAGCCTCCGACACATCGCACTGTACCGTCAGCGCCTTCACTCCCAGCGCCTCACAGGCGGCGGCAGTCTCCCGTGCCGCCGCCTCGCTTCCGGCATAGCAGAGCGCGATATCGGCGCCGTTTCTGGCCAGCTCCAGGCATACCGCCCGGCCGATTCCACGGCTGCCGCCGGTGACAACCGCACATTTCCCCGCAAAGCTCATGATTTTTTCTCCTTTTCCAGTCCCTCCAGCCACGCCGGCAGGCTCTCCACATCCGGGACAGTCTCCACCGCGTACACAGGCATCGCCGGGACGGTCCTGCGGACAAAGCCGCTGAGGGCCCTCCCGGGGCCGATCTCCACAACGGCGTCCACCCCCAGGCCGGCCATGGCGCGGATGCTGTCCTCCATATAGACGCTGCTCTGGACCTGCCGCACCAACAGCTCCCGGATGTCCGCTCCCTCCGGTCCCGTCCCGCCCAGGCAGTTAAAAATCACCGGAATCGCCGGCTCGGCAAGGGGAACTGTCCGAAGATACTCCTCCAGCTCCCTCCCGGCGGAGGCCATCAGCGGCGTATGAAAGGGCCCGCTGACGTTCAGCGGCAGGCAGCGCCTCGCCCCCTTCTCCCTTGCCAGCGCCGCAGCCCGTTCCACCGCAGCCCTCTCGCCTCCGAGCACCAGCTGCCCGGGACAGTTGTAGTTGGCAATAACCGCCATCCCCCGCGCCTCCCGGCACGCGGCCTCCAGGGAGGCGCGGTCCAGCCCCAGCACGGCGACCATAGCGCTTTCAATACCCTGGGCGGCCCGCTCCATAGCCTGTCCGCGGAAGGCCGCCGTCCGGATAGCCGTCTGCGCGTCAAAGACTCCGGCGGCGTGGAGCGCGGAGTACTCCCCCAGGCTCAGCCCCGCCGCCGCGGAGGGGGCAATCCCCCGCTCCCGCAGCACCGCCGTCACCCCGGCGGCAAAGGCCACCATGCAGGGCTGGGTGTACCGGGTCTGGTCCAGCAGTCCCCCGCTGTCCGCAAAGCAGAGCTTCTTCAGGTCGAGCTCCGCCGCCCCGCTGTCCAGTACCGCCCGGAACGCGGGATACGCCTCATACAGGTCCGCGCCCATGCCCGGGCGCTGGCTCCCCTGCCCGGCGTACAGAAATCCAAGCCTCATCCCAGCTCCCTCCATACCGCCTGGCCCCGGGTCCACAGCTCCTCCAGGATGTCCCTGACAGGCCGGATCTCCCGCAGCATCCCGGCAACCTGGCCGCACATAACGCTTCCGGTGTCCACGTCCCCCTCCAGCACCGCCCGGCGCAGGCCGCCCAGCGTCACTCGCTCCAGCTCCTCCAGGGACGCTCCCCGCTTCTCCAGCGCCAGGTACTCCCGGGCCATTCTGTTCTTCAGCACCCGCACCGGGCCGCCGATGGACCGCCCGGTAACGGTGGTGTCGCTGTCCCTGGCCTTCAGCAGGGCCCGCTTGTAATTCTCGTGGATGGGGCACTCCTCGCTGACCAGCAAACAGGTCCCCACCTGCACGCCGCAGGCCCCCAGGGCGAAGGCCGCCGCCAGCTGGCGTCCGTCGGCGATCCCACCGGCGGCGATGACCGGTAGGTCCACCGCGTCCGCCACCTGGGGAACCAGGGCCATGGTGGTCATCTCGCCCACGTGCCCGCCGGACTCGGTGCCCTCGGCAATGACGGCGTCGATACCCCCGCGCTCCAGCCGCTTCGCCAGGACCGCCGCCGCCACCACGGGAATCACCCTGCTTCCGGCCTCCTTCCAGGCGGGGATGTAGGCGCCGGGATTTCCCGCGCCGGTGGTAACCACGGGCACTCTCTCCTCGGCAATAACCCGGGCCAGCTCCCCGGCAATCGGGTTCATCAGCATCAGGTTCACCCCAAAGGGGCTGTCCGTCCGCTCCCGGCAGATCCGGATCTGCTCCCGCAGCTGGTCGGGCGTGTGCATCCCGCCTGCGGCGATAACGCCCAGCGCCCCCGCGTTGGAGCAGGCGGCGGCAAAGGCCCCGTCCGCAATGTTGGCCATGCCCCCCTGTATGATGGGGAGCCTTGTCCCCAGCAGCTCATTCAGCTTTTTCATGGTTTCCTCCTCACGCGATCTCTACCAGCGCGCCGCCCCAGGTCAGGCCCCCGCCAAACCCCACCAGCATCGCCCTCGTGCCTGCAGGCAGACGCCCGGCCTCCTCCAGCTCGCTGAGGGCAATGGGAATGCTGGCGGCGGAGGTGTTGCCGTATCGCTGGATATTTTTGTAGTATTTCTCCGGCGGAATCCCGTACTTTTTTGCCACCAGGTCGATGATGCGGGCGTTCGCCTGGTGGAACACGAAGAGGTCCACAGCCTCCGCTGTCACCCCCTGCCGCTCCAGCACCTGGGCGATGCACCAGGGCACCGCCTCCAGGGCAAACCTGAACACCTGCTGTCCCTCCATCGACAGCGTTCCGCCGGCGGGACAGCGCAGCAGCCCGTCATTCCCGGCACAGCCCAGCACCGCGCCGGCGGAGGGCCACTCCGCTCTCCACTCCACAACTGCCGCCCCGGCGCCGTCCCCGAAGAGGATGCAGGTGCTCCGGTCGGACCAGTCCAGCACGCGGCTGAATACGTCGGCCCCGATAACCAGCCCGTATTTCCTCGGAGCGGCGGCCAGCAGGCATTCCGCCGTATGGAGGGCATAGAGAAACCCGGTACAGGCGGCGTTGAGGTCGAAGCAGAGGGTGTCGCAGGACAGCCCCAGCGCCCTCTGCATAGTGCAGGCCGCGCTGGGAACCAGAGTATCCGGGGTCATGGTGGCAACGATGCACACCCCGAGCTCCTCCGGCCGGATCCCGCCGCGCTCCAGCGCGGCCCGCGCAGCGGCGGCACACAGGTCCGCGTGGGTTTCCTCGGTACACAGCCGCCTTTGCCGGATGCCTGTGCGGCTGACAATCCACTGGTCGCTGGTGTCCACCTTTTTCGCCAAGTCGTCGTTGGTGAGGACCCGCTCCGGCAGTCCGCGGCCGGTCCCCCTTATCTTGATACCGCTCATAGCGCCTCCTTCTGGCAGGCGGCAGCCCCCATTCGTCTGAATTTCCGGTACCGGCCGCCGGGGAGGTCCCTCTCCCTGGACAGCTGCGCCAGGTGCCGGCTGACGGCCTCGTCTACCTGCCGGAAGACGATGGCGGGGGCCAGATGCGCCCCGCCGCCGGGCTCCGGAATGATCTCGTCGATCACCCCCAGCGCCTTCAGGTCCTTCGCCGTCAGCTTCATCAGCTCGCCGGCCTCCCCGCTGCGCCCCGCGTCCTTCCAGAGGATGGACGCGAACCCCTCGGGGGAGAGGACAGCATAGACGGCGTTCTCCAGCATGAGCACCCGGTCCGCCGCGGCCAGCGCCAGGGCCCCGCCGCTGCTGCCCTCGCCGGTGATGACGGCGACGACAGGCACCGTGAGGCGGCTCATCTCCAGCAGGCTCCGGGCAATGGCCTCCCCCTGGCCCCGCTCCTCAGCCTCCAGGCCGGGGTAGGCGCCGCCGGTATCAACAAAGGTAATAATGGGGCGGCGGAATTTTTCCGCCTGTCCCATCAGTCGCCGGGCCTTGCGGTATCCCTCGGGGCCGGGCATTCCGAAGCGGCACCGGAGATTCTCCTCCAGGTCCCTCCCCTTCCGGGTGCCGATGACCGTAACGGGGCGGCCGTGGTAGAGGGCCGCGCCCCCCAGGATGGCGGCGTCCTCCCCCATGAGCCGGTCCCCCCGCTGCTCAAAAAAGTCCGTAAACAGGGCGTTGATATAGTCGGAAATATTGGGCCGCCGGGGATGCCGGGCAATGGCTACCCGCTCCGCGGCGGTGACGTCGCCGCTCATGCCGGACCTCCCTTCTCATGGAGCCGCAGGAGCCGGGAGAGAGTCTCCCGCATCCTGTTCCGGGGGACTACCTGGTCCACAAAGCCGTGCTCCATTTGGAACTCCGCGCGCTGGAACCCCTCCGGCAGGGTCTCCCCGATGGTCTGCCGGATCACCCGGGGACCGGCGAAACCGATAAGCGCTCCCGGCTCCGCGAGGATAACATCCCCCAGGGAGGCAAAGCTGGCCGTGACGCCTCCGGTCGTAGGGTCGGTCAGCACGGAGATATACAGCAGCCCCCTCCGGTCAAGCCGGCCCAGGGCGGCGCTGGTCTTCGCCATCTGCATCAGGGAGAGGATCCCCTCCTGCATCCGCGCCCCGCCGCTGGCGGAGAACAGGATGAGCGGGAGGCGGTTCCTCCGGGCGTACTCAGCGGCCAGCGTCACCTTCTCCCCCACGGCGGTGCCCATGGAGCCCAGGAAGAATCGGCTGTCCAGGACCCCTGCCACGCAGCGCCGCCCGTCAATGGTTCCCGCGGCGACAACAGCCGCCTCATCCAGCCCGGTTTTCCGCCGGGCGGCCTCCAGCTTCTCCCGGTAGCCGGGAAAGGCCAGCGGGTCCCGGGCGGGAATCTTGGGGAACAGCTCCCGGAAGGAGCCGTGGTCCAGAGTGATGCTCAGGCGGTAGTAGGCGCCGATGGGAAAATGGTACCCGCACAGGGGACAGACATACAGGCTTTCCGTCGCCGCCCGGCGGCTGCTGTCCCTCCCGCACCGGGGGCAGGTGACGGTGCTCCCTGAAGGGGCATAGTGCTCCCGCAGGGACTTCATCGCAAGCAGGCGGGCCCGGCGCTTGGCAAAAATAGTGCTCATAGATCTTTCTCCTCCCTCTCCGCCAGCCGGCGGGAGAACTCCAGCAGCTCGGGCAGGCGGCGCTCCAGACAGTCCGTAGTGCAGGCTCCCCGGACAAAGGCGGCGTGGTGCATCAGCTGATAGCACAGCTCCGCTGTGGTCTGGAGCCCCTCCAGGGTAAATTCCTCCAGGCACCGGCGCATCTTTCGGATGCACTCCAGCCGGGTAGGGGCGTGGGCCATCACCTTCGCGGCCAGGGAGTCGTAGTGGGGCGGGAGCACACAGCCGCTGTAGAGGCCCGTATCCACCCGCACACCGGGTCCGCCGGGGAGATGGAGAAGCCCCGCCTGTCCCGGGCAGGGCCGAAAGTCCTGCCCAGGGTCCTCGGCGTTGATCCGGCACTCAATGGCGTGGCCGGTACAGCGCACGTCCGCCTGGGTAAAATCCAGGGGCAGGCCGGAGGCGATACGCAGCTGCTGACGCACCAGGTCGATGCCGGTAATCAGCTCGGTAATCCCGTGCTCCACCTGGAGCCGGGTATTCATCTCCATAAAATAGAAGCGCTCCCCGTCCGGGTCCAGCAAAAACTCCACCGTTCCCGCGTTCTCGTAGCCCACGGCCTCCGCGGCCCGGACGGCGGCCCGGCCCATCTCCTCCCGCAGCTCCGGCAGGAGCCCCCAGGCGGGGGCCTCCTCTACCAGCTTCTGGCTGCGGCGCTGGAGGGAGCAGTCCCTGTCTCCCAGGTGGACCACGTTCCCGAAGCGGTCCGCCAGAATCTGCACCTCGATATGCCGGGGATGGAGCACCAGCTTCTCCAGATACATCTCGTCATCCCCGAAGCAGGCCCGGGCCTCCGCCTGGGCCTCCGCCAGCGCGGCGGCCAGCTCCGCCGGTCCTTCACAGCGGCGGATCCCCCTGCCCCCGCCGCCGGCCGAGGCCTTCAGCATCACGGGATAGCCCACCCGCTCCGCCTCCGCCAGCGCCTCCTCCGCGCTGCGAACAGGCCCCCGGGAGCCCGGGGTCACCGGGACTCCGGCCTCCCGCATCAGCGTCCTGGCGGCGGACTTGCTCCCTGCCCGGCGGATCACGTCCCCCGGAGGACCGATAAAGGTCAGGCCCTCGCGGGCACAGGCGTCGGCAAAATCGGCGTTCTCGGAGAGAAAACCGTAGCCGGGGTGGATGCCGTCACAGCCCGCAGCCAGGGCGGCGGACAGGAGGGCACTCTGGTTCAGATAGCTGTCCGCCGCCCTGGCGGGGCCGACGCACACGGACTGCTCCGCCATCTGGACATGGAGGGCGTCCCGGTCCGCCTCAGAGCAGACGGCCACCGTCTCAATCCCCGCCTCCCGGCAGGAGCGCAGAATCCGCAGGGCGATCTCCCCCCGGTTGGCAATCAGAATCCGCTTCAGCATGGCGTGTAGCGGAACAGGGGGTCCCCAAAGGCCGCCATCTGGCCGTCGGCCTTCAGGACCTCCTCAATGACGCAGTCGCAGGGGGCGGCAATCTGACTCATCATCTTCATCGCCTCAATGAGGCAGACCGTCTCCCCCTTGGACACCCGGGCGCCGGCCGTCACAAAGGGCGGCTGAGCCGGCGCCGGAGCGGCGTAAAAGGTTCCCACCAGCGGGGCGTTGATGGTCTTTCCGGTCTCCTCCGCCTCAGGCGCCGGAGCCGGAGACGGCACAGAAGCCGGGGCGGTGCGCTCCCCGCTCTCCAGCTCCAGCGTATACTCCGGCGTGGACAGCTTCAAAGAGCGCAGCGCGCTCCGCTCAAAGCGGTCCATTACCTCAAAAAGTTCCGGATTGGTCATAAGTATTTCCTCCCAAGCCTCAGCTCTGTCCGATGGGAACTCCGGCTCACTCCGCGCGGGATTTGAGATAGGCCATGACGTCGCCCACGGTCTTCAGACCGGGCAGGGCCTCGTCCTCCACGGTAACGCCGGTGGTCTCCTCAATGGCCATGGCCAGCTCCACCAGCGTCAGAGAGTCTGTGCCCAGGTCCTCCACCAGCAGGGCGCTGTCCGTCACCTTTTCCTGGTCGCAGACCAGGGTTTCGGCAATGATGCCGCGTACTTTTTCAAAATCCATAGTCATATATTCCTTTTCAGATTTTTCAAATTATTTAGATAAAATTTTTTAACTAAATAATTTGAGCTTATTGTAACCGCTCCGCCGGGAATTGTCAAGGGGGAATTTTGCTCAGCCTTCAATTCGCAAAGGAATGCTTACAGACTGCCGGCGATATTTTTGGCAGCGAGAAAGGGGACCGGGCTTGCGCCCGGTCCCCTTTCTGTCGGAGGACTTATTGAGTCCCCCGGCCTTTGTTATGCTGTTCTCTCGTTCTCGTATGTCCTGGGGAACGGCCCCTGGCCGTCCCGTCTGCCGGGAAGCCGGGAACTGGATATTCCGCCTCATTCATACTTCCTTCCCACCACATAGATCGGGACGAACATCCCATCCAGCGTCGCCGCCAGTCCGGCCAGGAGCGTCACGATATGCACCACAACCCACGGGGCCTCCAGCCAGTCCAGCGCCAGCCACAGCGCCACATACACCGGTACCCATCCCGCCAGGACAACACAGGACCAGGCCCGCATGGCCCTCAGGATGTGGGGCCAGTTGTTGTTGTTGAACCGCATTCCGGGCATATTCATGTGGAAGACTCCGTCACTGACGAAGTTGAGCCGGTACTGGTCATAAAAGACCGGCAGCTTTTCCGCACTAAAGAAGGTGAAGTACACCCCAAAGAGCAGTCCAAAGAGGGGCGGAAGCCAGAGCATTACCGACAGATCCGAGAAAATGGGGACAAGCCTCGCCGCAGCCAGCATCTCCAGCAGAAAGGCCAGGGCCGCCAGCGCCAGACACCGCCCCCAGAGCCTTCTGCGGGCCCTCTGCTCCTGCTGCTCCTCCGCCCGCAGATACAGGGTGCCGCCCACCAGGGGCTCCACCTCCGCCACGGTCAGAGGCCGGTCCGGGGCCACCCTCTCCCCTATCAGCAGTTCGGTGACGGTGACCTCCAGCATCTCCGCCAGGGGCCGCAGCAGGGCGATGTCCGGCAGGCTCAAGGCCCGCTCCCACTTGCTCACCGCCTTGTCGGAGACATAGAGCTTTTCCGCCAGGTCCTTCTGGGTCATCCCCCGCTCCCGCCGGAGCTGGGAGAGAAATGTGCCAAATTTTTCCTTGTTGATCTCGTACATTGCTGGCACCTCCTTGTCTCGCAATGTAGCACAGATGGGGCCATTTGGCAACCGACTGGTGGTAGAATCCTGGATTTGCAAGGGTTCGCGGGGTGCGGCTCTGCTAAGCTCCCCTACTCCACCTCCAGGTATGGCCTCGCCAGCCCGATGGTGATCCTGGTCCCTCTCCCCGTCTCCGAGGCGGCGGTGATGGTATGCCCCAGCCGCCGGCAGATCTCCCGGCATAGGTACAGCCCGATGCCGGTGGACCGCTTCTCCAGCCGCCCGTTGCCCCCGGTGAAGCCCTTCTCAAAAATCCGGGGCAGATCCTCCTGGGCCACACCAATTCCATCGTCCTCAATCACCAGCCAGGTGTCCCTGGCAAAAATCTTCACATGGCCGCCGGGGGCGTACTTCACCGCGTTGGACAGCACCTGCTCCACCACCAGCTGGAGCCACTTCCTGTCTGTCAGAGCCGTCAGGGTCAGCTCCCCCATCTCCAGAGACACTCTGCCGCGGATGAACAGCGGCGCATACTTCCGCGCCGCCTGCCGCACCACGTCCCCCACGGCCGTCTCCTCGATGACATAGTCCGTGCTCTCGCTGCCCAGCCGCAGATAGCTCAGGGCCAGCTGGGTATATTGCTCCACCCGGAACAGCTCCGCCCGCAGCTCCCGGTCCCGCTCCGTATCCTCCAGCATAAGCCCTATGGCCGCAATCGGCGTCTTGATCTGGTGAATCCACAGAGTATAGTAATCCAGGGTCTCCCGCTGCCTCCGGTCCGCCTCGGACACCGCCATCCGCCGGTCCTCCAGCAGCTCCCGCAGGAGCTCCTGGTAGAGCTCCTCCTGCAGGCCGCAGCTCTCCGGCAGATATCCCAGCGTCAGGTGCGCCCGGCCCCGGAGGCTCTCCAGCACCCGGACCCTCCCGCACCAGCGCGCCAGGTCCGCAGCGGCCCAGACCAGCACCAGCACTCCGCACAGCGCGGCGGCATACCCCACGGCCTCCACCGGCAGCTTGTACAGATCTAGCACCAGGGCAAACACCCCCGCGCACAGCCCCAGCAGTGCCAGCCCCCAGCCCCGCGCCCTCAGCCATCCTCCCAGAAACCTCATTCCACCAAATACCCCAATCCCTTTTTCGTCCGCACGAAATCCGTCAGCCCGATGTCCTCCAGCCGCCGCCGGAGCCGGGCCACGTTTACCGTCAGCGTGTTCTCATCCACGAAGCTGTCCGTCTCCCACAGCTTCTGCATCAGCGCGTCCCGGGAGACGGTCCGGCCCTTGTGCTCCATGAGGACCTGGAGAATCCGGTACTCGTTTCTCGTCAGCTCCAGCCTCTGGCCCTGGTAGCTTAGCGTGTTGTCCCCGGTGTCCAGCGCCGCCCCCCGGCACTCCAGCACCGGCGGTGCGCCGCCAAAGTCGTAGGTCCGCCGGAGCATGGCCTGGATCTTGGCCGTCAGCACCTCCCAGTCAAAGGGCTTGGCGATAAAATCATCCCCCGCCCATGCTCATGGCCATGACGATGTTCATGTTGTCCGAGGCGGAGGAGAGGAAGATCACCGGCACCTGGCTGAAGCGCCGGATCTCGGTACACCAGTGGTACCCGTTGCGGAAGGGCAGACCGATATCCAGCAGCACCAGATGGGGCTCAAACTCCCGGAGCTCCTCCAGCACGCGGGTAAAATCCCGGGCCTTCCGCGCCTCCCACCCCCAGGCCGTCAGGCGGGCCAGCAGGGCGCCGGCAATGGCCTCGTCGTCCTCGATGAGAAAAATTTTGTACATACAGGGCATCTCCTTCCCGCCTCCGATCTTCCACCTATCATACCGCATTCCGTGTAAAAAGGCAAGGCCCTCCCCGGACGGAGGAGGGCCCTGCCTCTTGAGATGTCAGCAGTCCTTGTACAGCGGGTAGCGCCGGGTGAGCGCAGCCACGCGGGCCCTCACGGGCTCCACCGCCGCCCGGCCCCGGCTGACCAGCTCGTCGATGCACTGGGCGACGACCTCCATGTCCGCGGGCTGGAAGCCCCTGGCGGAGATGGCCGCGGTCCCCAGCCGCACGCCGCTGGTCACGTTGGGGGACGCCGGATCGTCGGGGATGGCGTTCTTGTTGCAGGTGATGTTGGCTGCGTCCAACAGCTCCTCGCACGCCTTGCCGGTGATCCCCTTGCCCCGCAGATCCACCAGCATCAGGTGGTTGTCCGTGCCGCCGGAGATGAGATCGAAGCCCCGGTCCGTCAGGCCCCTGGCCAGGGCCCTGCAGTTGTCCAGAATCAGCTGCTGGTAGTCCTTGAAGCCGGGGGCCAGAACCTCCTTGAAGGCCACCGCCTTAGCCGCCACCACGTGCATCAGCGGCCCGCCCTGGACGCCGGGGAACACCGCCCGGTCCAGCTTGTGCTCCCTGGCGAAGGCCTCGTCGGAGAGGATCAGCCCGCCCCGGGGGCCCCGGAGGGTCTTGTGGGTGGTGGAGGTGGTGACGTGGGCGTAGGGAATCGGGCTCATGTGGAGCCCCGCCGCCACCAGGCCGGCGATGTGGGCGATATCCGCCATCAGGAAGGCCCCGCACTTGTCGGCAATCTCCCGGAAGCGGCGGTAGTCAATCTCCCTGGGGTAGGCGGAGGCCCCGGCGATCATCAGCCTGGGCTTATGCTCCATGGCCAGCCGCTCCACCTGGTCGTAGTCCAGCCAGCCGCTGCTGTCCACGCCGTAGGAGACAATATTGTAGCACAGCCCGGAGAAGTTCACAGGGCTGCCGTGGGACAGGTGGCCCCCGTGGGCCAGCTTCATGCCCAGGATGGTGTCGCCGGGCCTGCACAGAGCCAGCTCCACGGCGGTGTTGGCCTGGGTGCCGGAGTGGGGCTGGACGTTGACGTAGGTGCAGCCGAAGATCCTCTTGGCCCGCTCAATGGCGATGGACTCAATGACGTCCACATTCTCGCAGCCGCCGTAGTACCGGTGGCCGGGGTAGCCCTCGGCGTATTTATTGGTCAGCGGAGTCCCCGCCGCGCTCATGACGGGAACGCTGGCGAAGTTCTCCGAGGCAATCAGCTCAATGTGGGACTCCTGGCGCTCCAGCTCCGCCTCAATGGCGTCGGCCACCTCCGGGTCCACCGCGTGAATTACATCAATAGGATACACAGGTCAGTTCCTCTTTTCTTCGTTAAAGTGTTGATATTTTATCACAAACTCCCCGGTCCGGGAAATAGCCATTCCGCTGAATCTTCCCTCCGTCCGCCGGGCTTTGCTATCCAGAATACACAACCGTCTCCATATCGCGTACACTTTGAAAAAATTTGACATCCGCTGACGCCACACCGCCCCCGACAAAACCTCCTCTTTTCCTCCGGTATATTCTCCCCCCGCCAGGGAAAAATGCTCCTTGTAAACATTGGCAAGGGGGCATGGACGTGCAGGGCAAGGTTGAGATCTGCGGGGTCAATACTTCCAAATTGAAGGTGCTGCGCAACGAGGAGACCATGGCGCTGCTGCGGCGGGCAAAGGAGGGGGACAAGGAGGCCCGGGAGCAGCTCATCAGCGGGAACCTGCGGCTGGTGCTGTCGGTCATCCAGAAGTTCATGGGCCGGGGCGAGAATGCCGACGACCTCTTCCAGGTGGGCTGCGTGGGGCTCATCAAGGCCATCGACAACTTCGACATCAATCAGCCGGTTCGCTTTTCCACCTATGGAGTGCCCATGATCGTGGGGGAGATCCGCCGGTATCTCCGGGACAACAGCTCCATCCGGGTGAGCCGGAGCATGCGGGACACGGCCTACAAGGTCATGCAGGCTCGGGAGAGGCTCATGGCTCAGACCCAGCGGGAGCCCACGGTGGAGCAGCTGGCCAAAGAGCTGGACATCCCCAGGGAGGACGTGGTCTTCGCCATGGAGGCTATCACGGACCCGGTGAGTCTTTTCGACCCGGTGTACTCCGACAGCGGGGATACGGTATGCGTCATGGATCAGGTCAAGGACAACAAGAACACGGACGAGCAGTGGCTCGAACAGATCGCTCTCAAGGACGCCCTGGACCGGCTGGGGGAGCGGGAGAAGCACATCCTGGCCCTGCGGTTCTACGAGGGAAAGACCCAGATGGAGGTCTCCGCCGAGGTGGGCATCTCCCAGGCCCAGGTCAGCCGCCTGGAGAAGAACGCGCTGAAGACCATCAAGAAAAATATCTAGGCGCAGCAATAAAGAGGAGGAGAACGCGGCGTGCGCTCCCCTCCTCTTATTATAGCAATTTTCAAAATTGCGGCCAGCGGGCCGCCGAAGGCGGCGGCCCCTGCAAATCCCCCGCCTCAGAAGCCGATGGTATTGGGTCCCTTGGGCGGCCCGAAGCGCTTGCTGCTCCCCCGTCTCCGCTCCGCCTCCAAAATGTCCTCTCGGGTGATCTGGGTCAATTCCTCAATGGTGGGATTGGGGATATTGCTGACCCGGGCGGCCAGACTGGCGGTGACATCGGAGAAGAGATTGCGGATATCACGGGCGTTGCCGAAATTTTTGTCCCGCTGGTCGTACATCTCCTGACAGACCCGGGCCAGCTCCTCCTCCGCCCCCTTGCCGAAGATGTACTTCCCGGCAAAGCCGCGGAAAATCTCCGCCAGCTCCGGGCCGCTATAGTCGTCAAAGTGAATATACTTGGTGAAGCGGGACTTGAGGCCGGGATTGCTGTTGATGAACCGCCGCATCTCGCCGCTGTAGCCGGCGACAATGACCGCCAGGCTCTCCCGATTCTCCTCCATAGCGGCCAGAAGGGCGTTGATGGCCTCCTGGCCGAAGTCCCTGGGGCTGTCCTCGGGGCTGAGGGTGTAGGCCTCGTCGATAAACAGCACGCCTCCCATCGCCTGCTTGACAGCCTCCATCGTCCTGGGGGCGGTCTGGCCGATGTACTCCCCCACCAGGTCCTCCCGCTTGACCACGACCACATGGCCTCTGGGCAGCAGGCCGATCTCGTGGTAGATCTCGCCGATCATGTTGGCCACGGTGGTCTTGCCAGTGCCCGGGTTGCCGGTGAAGACCATGTGCATGGCGGGGGCGTCGCAGGGCAGTCCCCGCTCCTGGCACTTCTGCTGATAAATGGCCATCTGCCGCAGGGAAGTGACCTCCGCCTTCACCCCGGCAAGGCCGGTCATGGCGCTGAGCCGCTCGAGAACCGGAGCCCTGCTGTCATCCGTCCTGCCCATCTTTTCGTCAATGGCGGCCTGAATATCCTCCTGGGTCAGCAGCATCAGCTCCTCCCGGGTGAGGGCGCCCACGTCAATATCCAGGAAGCGGTTGGCGTTGTGTATAAGGACAAATTCATAGAAATTCCGGACATCCCGGGCGTTGCCGAAGTCGTCTGTACGGGTGCGGTAAACCCGCTCGAAGTAGCGGGTCAGCAGGGGCCTGGCGGCCTCCTCGATCTGATAGCCGTCCGAATGCACCATCAGGCAGAAGATCTCATACAGCTGCCGGGCGTTGTAGTCCTCAAAATTGACAAAGGTCTTGAAGCGGGACTTGAGGCCCCGGTTGCTGTCGATGAACCGCTGCATCTCCCTGCTGTAGCCGGCCACAATGACCACCAGATTATCCCGGTTTTCCTCCATGGCAGTCAGCAGCGTGTCGATAGCCTCCTGGCCGAAGTCATTTCCGTCGCCCTTGGGACTGAGGGTGTAGGCCTCGTCGATAAACAGCACGCCCCCCAGGGCCTGCTCGATGACCTTCCTGGTTTTGGGGGCGGTCTGGCCGATGTATCCCTCCACCAGGTCCTCCCGCTTGGCCTCCACCAGGCTGCCGGTGGAGAGCAGGCCCATATCCCGGTAGATCTCCCCCACCAGCTTGGCCACCGAGGTCTTGCCGGTGCCCGGGTTGCCGGTAAAAACCATGTGCATGGACACCGGCGTGGCCTTCATATTGAGGGATTTCCGCATCTGCTGAACGCGGTGGAGCTGGATGACATTCTTGACCTCCCGCTTTACGGAGTCCAGCCCGATCATCTCCTCCAGCCGCTCCAGCGCCGGGGCGGACCGGGGCGGCTCCTCCGGAGCGGGCGCGGGCGGCTCCTCAGGCTGCCCGGCCAGCTCCTCCCGCAGCCGGTCGGCCTCCTCCCTGGCCCCCTCGTTCCCCATTTCCACCGCCTTTTCGTAGTACTGCAGGGCTTTCCGCTTGTCCGCCTGGACAGCCCGTCCGTTTTCATAGCAGAAGCCCAGGTTGTAAACGGAAAACTTGTTGCCCTGGTCGGCGGCTTTCCGGAACCATTCCAGCGCCTTGGCGTCATCCTTTTCCACGCCCCAGCCGTTGAGATAGAACCGGCCGGTCTCGTTCTGCGCATCGGAATGGCCCAGCTCCGCTGCGCGCAGATAGTACTGAAAGGCCTTCTGATCGTTCTTCTGCACACCGCTTCCGTTTACATAGCATCTGGCCAGATTGTAATTTCCGTACATATTGTCCTGGGACGCGGACTTCTGGAACCACTCTACCGCCTTGGCCTCATCCTTTTCCACGCCCCAGCCGTTGAGATAGAAGCGGCCGGCCTCGTTCTGCGCATCGGAATCCCCCAGCTCCGCGCCGCGCAGATAATTTTCAAACGCCTTCCGGTCGTTTTTCTCCACACCGTGTCCGTTCACATAGCAGATACCCAGATTATAGTAAGCGTACTTATTGTTCTGGGCGGCAGATTTTCGGAACCAATCCACCGCTTTGCTGTAATCCCTCTCCACGCCGCATCCGTCGAGATAGGACAGGCCGGTGGAGTTCTGCGCAGCAGCATTGCCCAGCTCCGCTGCGCGCAGATAGTACTCGAAGGCCTTCCCCGCGTCCTTCTCCACGCCGTATCCCTTGTCATAACAGATCCCCAGCTTGTTTATCGCCTCCGCATGGTTCCGGGCGGCAGCCTTCTGAAACCACTTGACTGCCTCGATGTCGTTCTCGCTGACGCCCTGCCCGTACCAGTAGAAGAGGCCGGCCTTGTACTGACTCTCCAGGTAGCCCATCTCCGCCGCCCGCAGGTAATAGCTGAAGGCCTGCTGGTCATTCTGCTCTACACCCTGTCCGTTTTCATGGCACCAGCCCAGATTATAGGTGGCATATACATTGTCCTGGGCGGCAGCCTTGTAAAACCATTCAACAGCTTTGGCGTAATCCTTCTCAACTCCGTAGCCGTTGAGATAGTAAAAACCAACAAAATTCTGCGCCTCTGCATGACCCAGCTCTGCGGCAACGGTAAAAAAGATCAACGCCTGCTGATAATCCTCGCTGCTATTATAGGTTAGCGCTTTTTCATAGTATTCAGCCGCCTTATCCAAGAACATCCCTCCGCTTTCTCCATATTTTTGGAATATTTTCTCTAGTATAGCACCAAACTCGTCAAAACGCAATACAATGCGCGGCCCGCGCAAAAAAATTGTCGGAGCCGCCGGCCTCAAAAACGCCTGCGAAAATGATAATAGGACACCCCTCCTCCGGCATATCATTTCCCGGGAGGAAAAAGCCATGCAGTGCAGAATGGTCGAGCTCCGCTGCAAGGAGGTTATCAACATCTGCGACGGCTGCCGCCTGGGGTTCGTGGGGGACGTGGAAGTCCTCCTGCCCGAGGGCCGGGTGGCGGCGCTCATCGTCCCGGGACCCTGCCGGTTCTTCGGCCTCTTCGGCCGGGGGGAGGAGTTCTATGTCCCCTGGGACTGCATCAAGCAGATCGGGGACGATATCATCCTCATCGACAAACCCGTGGAGCGCCGCGCGCCCTACCAGGACCGGCGGAAGCGGCGGAAATTTTTCTGACCTCCCCCAGCGGAGAGGCGGCGGGGACCAGGTGTGATCCGCGCCGCCTCTTTCCTATTTGATAATCCGCTGGATATCCTCCGCGCGGCCCAGCACCAGCAGGTGCTCCTCCGCCTTGAAGAGATAGTCCGGGGACAGGTTGGGCCGGATTTCCTCCCCCCGCATGGCGGCGATAACCGTCAGGTGGTACTTCACCCGGAAGTTCAGCTCCTTCAGGCTCTTCCCCAGCCACCGGTCCATGGGGGCCACCTCGTAGATGGAGTACTCCTCTGTCAGGCGGATGCAGTCGAAGATGCTGTCGGAGCTCTCGCTGACCGCCAGGCTTGTGGCCGCCTCCAGCTCGGGGTAGATGATGTGGTCCGCCCCGTTGCGCAGGAGGAACTTGGCCTGGATGTCGTCGTCGGCCTTGCTGAACACCTTTTTCGCCCCCAGCTCCTTGAGGAGGCTGGTGACCTGGAGGCTCCCCAGAATATCGCCCCCCACGCAGACGAAGCAGGCGTCAAAGCTCTCCACAGCGAAGGAGCGGAGCACCTCCACATTGGTGCAGTCCCCCACCTTGGCGCTGACCACATAAGGGAGCATATCCTCCAGGTTGGCCCCGTCCCGGTCCACGATCATCACCTCGCACCGCTTCTGCTGGGACAGGGCCCGGCAGAGGTGGTGGCCGAAGGAGCCCATTCCAATGACCAAAAATGATTTCATGCCATACCTCCTGTCTTTTTATCCGATCACCAGGTCCTCCTGGGGCAGCGTCACCGGCGGCAGAGCCTTCTTCTCCAGCAGCGCCACGGCAAAGGAGATGCTGCCCACCCGCCCGCAGTACATCAGGAAAATCACCACCGCCTGGCTGAAGGGCGCCAGGCTCCGGGTCAGCCCGGTGCTCATGCCCACGGTGCCGATAGCGGAAAACGTCTCAAAAAGGAGCTCCGCCAGCGGCAGGCTCTGGACCAGGGAGATGACGACGGCCCCCGCCAGGGCCAGGGCCACGTTGGTGAAGAGCACCGACGTGGCCTGCTTGAGGGCGCTGTCCCCGATGCTCCGGCCGAAGGCGTTGGCGCTCTGCTCCCGGCGGATGCCGGCCACCGTGTGGACAAAGAGCACCGCCACCGTGGTGACCTTCACGCCGCCGGCGGTGGAGCCGGGGCCCCCGCCCACCACCATCAAAATGATGGTCAGCAGTGTGCTCCCGGCGGAGAGGGAGGCGGTATCCGTGGTGTTGAACCCCGCCGTCCGGGGGGTCACCGCGTCAAAGACGGCCTCCAGCGTCTGCCGTCCCAGGCTCTTTCCGGCTCCCAGGTTCTCCCGCTCCAGCAGCAGAAACAGCACCGCGCCCCCGGCCACCAGCACCAGGTTCACAAATAAGACCACCTTGGTCTGAAGCCGGTACCGCCGCCAGTGGTGCCTGCACCGCAGCAGGTCGTCCCAGACCAGGAACCCCGCCCCGCCCACCAGGATGAGGGCGCACAGGGTCAGGCTCACCAGGGGGTCCCCGGCGTAGGTGGTAAAGGAGCTGAACGGCCCCGAGTGGGGCCCCATCAGATCGAAGCCCCCGTTGCAGAAGGCGGACACGGCGTGCCACACGCCGTAGTAGATCCCCCGCCCCCAGCCGAAGTCCTGGACAAACCGCATCGACAGCAGCGCGGCCCCCACCCCCTCCGCCAGGAGAGTCCCCAGGAAGATCTGCCGGACAAAGGCCGACAGCCCGCCCAGCCTGCCGTAGCTGACGCTGCTGACCATGACCTCCCGCTCCCGGAGCCCCAGCCGCCGCCTCAGCAGCAGCAGGAACAGGGTGGCAATGGTCATAAAGCCCAGCCCTCCGATCTGGATCAGGCAGATGATGACCACCTGCCCAAAGGTGCTCCAATAAGTCCCCGTGTCCTGCAGCACCAGCCCCGTAACGCAGGAGGCGGAGGTGGCGGTGAACAGCGCGTCGCCAAAGGACGCCCCGCCGGGGATCTGAGTAGCCCAGGGGAGCATCAGCAGCCCCGTCCCCACCAGGATCATGATAAAGAAGCCCAGCGCGATAATCTGGACGCTGGAGAGCTTCGCCTTGTGCCGCTTAAAGGGCCGAAGGCGCTTATACCATCGTTTCATTGCCGCTCCCGCGCCGCGTTTCGGATTACCGCCCGGACCGGGCGGCGGCGGCGTTTACGCTATTTTACCATGGTTTTACAGAAAAGTAAATGGCCCCGGCGGCACTGATTCTTTTTTTGGTCCTTTTCCCCATAGGAGCCCGCTCAAGGGCCGGGACATTGTCTGGATTTTTAGGTAAAATGACGCTTTACACCGGGGAAATTTTCCGATAGAATACAAACTGTTATAGAATACCTTACAAAAGAACTGGGCCGTCACAGGAGCGGCCAGGAGGAACTGTATGAATATATTCAATGTCATCTCGCTGTTCGGGGGCCTGTCGCTGTTTCTGTATGGTATGCGCCTGATGGGCAACGGGCTCAAAAGCGGCTCCAGCGGCGCGCTGAAAGCCGCCCTGGAGAAGGTCACCGGCAACGCCCTCATGGGCTTCCTGCTGGGCCTGGTAGTCACGGCGGTGATTCAGAGCTCCACGGCCACCATCGTGCTGACCTCCGGCCTGGTGGGAGCGGGGCTCCTCTCCCTGCGCCAGTCCATCGGCATCGTCCTGGGCGCCAACGTGGGCACCACCATCACCGGCCAGATTATCCGCCTGCTGGACCTCAACGGCACCGGCAGCTCCTGGACGGAGATCTTCAGGCCCACCACCCTGGCCCCTCTGGCCTGCATTGCGGGCATTCTGCTGATTATGGCGGTGAAGAGCCGGAGCGCGGAAACCATCGGCGGCGTGGCTATGGGCTTCGGCATCCTGTTCACCGGCCTGCTGAACATGACCGCCGCCGTCAGCCCCCTGTCCGGGTCCGCGCTGTTTGCCGAGGTGCTGGAGCAGTTTTCCCGGATCCCCGTGCTGGGCTTCCTGGCCGGTACCTGCGTGGCCTTCCTCATTCAGAGCTCCTCGGCCACCATCGGTATCCTCCAGGCGCTGTGTACCACTGGCGCTCTGACCTTCAGCTCCGTTTATGCCATCATCATCGGCGTCAATATCGGCGACTGCGTCACCACCGCCATCGTCTGCTCCATCGGCTCCAAGGCCGACGCCAAGCGCACCGGCATGGTCCACATCCTCTTCAACCTCTTTGCCTCGGTGCTCATCATCGCCGCCCTGATGATCGGACGGCGGGCTGGCTGGCTGGATTGGGTGTGGGATATGAACATGACCCCCGGCACCATCGCCAACGTCCACACCATCTTCCGCCTGAGCACGTCGGTACTGCTGCTACCCTGGGCCAGGAGCTTTGAGAGGCTCAGCTACATCATCGTCAAGGACGACAAGCAGGTGGGCGCCAACGTGGACCGGGAGCTGGAGCTGCTGGACGACAAGTTCTTCTCCTCCCCCGCCCTGGCTCTCAACAGCGCCAAGGAGGCCATCTCCGCCATGGCCCGGCTGAGCCGGGACGGCGTGGTGAAGGCCCTGGCCGTGCTGGAGGAGTTCGACCAGGAGGCCATCAACATCATCCAGGAGAACGAGGACCACATCGACCATCTGGCAGACGCGGTAGACAACTACCTCATCCGCCTGTCCGCCCGGCTGGGGGACAACGCGGCCAACGATACGCTGAACTACTACATCCAGTGCTTCTCAGAATTTGAGCGCATCGGGGACTACGCGGTCAACCTGACGGAGAACGCGCAGGACCTCCACAACCGGAAAATGGCCTTCTCCGAGGAGGCCCACGCGGAGCTGCGCATTCTCTCCCAGGCGCTGACGGAGATTCTGGGCTACGCCTGCGACGGCTTTATCAACCATGATTTCGAGCTGGCCCGGCGGGTGGAGCCGGTGGAGGAGGCCATCGACGACCTGGTGGCCTCCCTCCGGGAGAACCACATCAGCCGCCTGCGGGAGGGGCGGTGCAAGATGTACGCCGGGCTGACATTCCTGGACCTGCTCATCAACGCCGAGCGCATCGCCGACCAGTGCTCCAATATCGGCATCTACTCCATCTCCCTCGCTCCCAACTGCCCCACCACCAACCACCACGACTATACCCGGTACCTGCACCAGGGCAACGACCAGTTCTTCAACGAGCAGTACAGGCTCAAGCACGAGTATTACTTCGGCCTGCTGGGCCAGGCGGCCCAGACGGTGCGGGAGAAGGCAGCCGCCGAGTAAGGACAAGCCTCTACAAGAGACACAAGAAATGGCATGGCCCCGTGTCCCCACGGGCCATGCCGTTTCTTATTGCCGTCAGTCGTTCTCGGCGAAGGGGTCCCCCAGGTCCTCCCCCGCTCCGGAGGGGGCCAAGGGCAGCTGCTCCTCCTGCGGCGCCTCCGCCGCCCCGCCGTCCTCCAGGGCCTCCGGGGCCTGGTCCTCTGTCCCGGCAGATCCCTCCGGCTCCTCCGGGAGCTGGGGTTGGTGCGCTTCCAGGTTGTGCCCCGTCTCCTTGTCAAAGACGTGGGCCACGCTGCCCCGGAAGGTGAAGCGAAGCCCGCTCCCGCTGGCGAACAGCTCCCCATCCCGCTCCAGTTCCTCCTCGGACACCGGAACCACAATGACCACGTCGGCGCCGCAGGCCCCCACATGGATATGGATGGAGCTGCCCATCATTTCCGACACATCCACCTCAGCCTCAATGCCCTCCCCCTCCGTCAGGGAGATATGCTCGGGCCGGACGCCCAGGGAAATCGCCTGGGCCTGGACTCCGTTCTGCCGCAGGCGGCACTGCTTCTCCTCCGAGAGCTCCACCCGCAGGTTGGCCAGCTCCACGAAGTACCGCCCGCCCTCCAACAGGAGCTGGGCGTCGAAAAAGTTCATCTGGGGCATCCCGATGAACCCCGCCACGAAGAGGTTGGCCGGATGGTGGAACACCTCCTGGGGGGTGCCCACCTGCTGGACGAAGCCGTCCCGCATGATCACAATCCGGTCCCCCAGGGTCATGGCCTCCGTCTGGTCGTGGGTGACATAGATAAAGGTGGTGTTCACCCGCTTGCGGATTTTGATGATCTCCGAGCGCATCTGGTTGCGCAGTTTGGCGTCCAGGTTGGAGAGGGGCTCGTCCATGAGGAACACCTGGGGCTCCCGGACGATGGCCCGGCCGATGGCCACCCGCTGGCGCTGGCCGCCGGAGAGGGCCTTGGGCCGGCGTTTCAGGAGCTCCGTGATATCCAGGATGGCCGCGGCCTCCCGGACCTTCTGGTCGATGACCTTCTTGGGGAACTTCCGCAGCCGCAGGCCATAGGCGATATTGTCATAGACGGTCATGTGGGGGTAGAGGGCATAGTTCTGGAACACCATGGCGATATCCCGGTCCTTGGGGGGGACGTTGTTGACCACCCGGCCCCCGATGGAAATCTCCCCCTCGCTGATCTCCTCCAGCCCCGCCACCATCCGCAGGGTGGTGGACTTGCCGCAGCCGGAAGGGCCCACCAGGACGATGAACTCCTTGTCCGCGATCTCCAGGTTGAACTCCTGGACCGCGACCACATTGCCGTCATATATTTTTTTTACATTGCGCAAGCTCAGCTCTGCCATGGGCTATTCTCCTCCGGCCTTTTTCTCATATTGCTTCTCCAGCCGCTCCTCCCGGCGCTTCTCCACCGCCGCGTCCACCTTCTCCGGCACCTTCCGCTTGAGGAAGCGATAGGTGCGGATCACTGTCCGGATGACCAGCACCACGGCGCAGCAGGCCGGCACGAACCCCGTCAGCAGCACCGCAAGGAGAAGGATGGCGGCGTAGTCCTCCACCAGCCGGGCGGCGTTCTCCCAGTAGGGATAAATCACGCCGTTGGTCCGCATGGACCGCCCGGCGAAGCTCCGCAGCAGCTCTATCAGCCGCTCCAGGCCAAAGCGCCCGGTGTTCTCCACCACCTCGCCGCCGGAGAAGTTGTCCTCCAAAATGCCCTTGGCGAAGTTGCGGATAGGGTTGGGCATAACGATCTCATAGCAGTCGATGGCGGCTGTGTCCTCCTCCCCGGTGAGACGGACCATGGCGGAGTAGGACATAAAGATGCCCCCCTCGCCGCTGTACGCCCGTTCCGTGGCGAAGTCGTCCTCCCGGGACACCACGCCGGCCACCAGGAAGGGCTCCCCGTTGATGGTCAGCCCCATGCCCGCCAGGTCCGTGCCGCCAAAGAGCCTCCATGCGGCCTCCTCGTCCAGCACCACCAGATCGTCCATCAAATCCTCCTGGGAGATGTAGGACCCGCTGCGGAGCTGGAGAGGGTGGAAGTAGAAGAAGTCCCCCCCTACCCCCGTGGCTGCCACCGAGGCGGAGCCGCTGCTCCCCACGGCGCTGACCGAGGTCGAGCCGCTGTAGGCGTCCAGGTAGAGGCTCCCGTTCTCCGGCGCCTCCAGGGACTGCTCCGTCAGGGAGGCGTCCAGGGCGATGCGGAATTTCAGGATATCCTCCGCTGTCTTCCCCTGCCCCACCGGCATGAAGCAGGCCAGCTGGGAGAAGCGCAGCTCGTTCTCCCCCTGGAACCGCTCCCCGGCGGAGAGGGTGCTCAGAGTCCCGCCCATGGCCCGTACCCCCAGCAGGGCCGCGCCCATGGCCAGCAGAAGAACCAGATTCAGCCCGGCGAACAGCAGCCGCCGGAGCCCCAGGCGCTTCAAGCGGTCCGCCGCCGCCTGCCGTTTTCCGCCGCCCATCACTGGTTCTCCACCATCCGCACCTGGGTGCCGGCGTCCAGGGGCTTGCTGGAGGTGGTGATAACATAGTCCCC
The DNA here is from genome assembly GCA_022795905.1 of Oscillospiraceae bacterium. Lineage (GTDB taxonomy): Bacteria > Bacillota > Clostridia > Oscillospirales > Oscillospiraceae > Pelethomonas. The sequence goes on along the minus strand of JAAWHO010000003.1, from coordinate 5,595 downwards.
GGCGGACAGGCCGCTGACGGCGGCGCTGACATCGTCGCTGGCCAGGATCTGCACGTCGGCCCGGGTGGCGGTGTACCGGTTGCCCAGGGGGGTGCTCTTGGCGGTGATGACCAGCACGAAGTCCCCGTTGCTGTCGGAGCGCAGGGCGCTCTTGGGCACGATGGTTTCAAAGGCGGCGCTCTGCTGCCCCACCGCCAGAGTCAGGCTGGTGCCCGCCTCCACCTCGCCGGTGACGCGGAAGACCAGAAGCTTGCCCTGGCCGGGCTTGGAGGGGTCGTTGGCGATAGCCTCCAGGGTGGCCTTCACGTCGCCGCCCCAGTAGTAGTTCGTCACCTCGGCCTCGTCGCCGATCTTCACCTGCCGGGCCTGGTCGTTGGTGACGGGAATGCGGATGGTGAAGCCCCGGTCCACCACGTCGATAACCGCCATGGCCTCGCCGGGCTTGTTGTCCTTGCCGGCGGTGACGTTGATGGCGCTGACGGTGCCGGAGACATTGGCCTTGATCTCGGTATCAATGGTGTCCTCCCGGTACTTGTTCACCAGCTCCTGCTGCTTCTGAATCTCCAGCCGGGTGGACTGGAGGTCCAGGTTGTCGAGCTGTTTATCGATGTCCTTGCCGGACAGGGCGTCCTCCAGCTCCCGCTCCTTGGCGGAGATGGTCTCCAGGGCGGTCTTATAGGCCTCCTGCTTCTCCGTCAGCTTATCGAGGGCCTCGGTCAAGGTCTCCACGGTGTCCTTGGCCTCCTGCTGGGCGGCGGTGTAGCGGTTCTTCTGCTCCCGGTAGGTGGACGTCATGGTCTCCAGGGCGCTCTGGGCGCTGCGGAGCTCCCGCTGGGCCCTCGTCAGGTCGCTCTGGGCGCTGTCCAGCTTCCGCTGGACCTCCCGGCGCTGCTCGGTGGGCTCGTCGGAGATGTCGTTGCGGTCCTCCCGCGCCCGGTCGTAGGCCACCTGGGCTGCGTCAACCGCATCCTGAGCGGCGATCAGCTTATCATAGGCAGTTTGGCCTTTTGACACCGTATCTTCCGCTATAGGCGCAGCATCCGATTCTCTTTCCTCATCGCCAGACGGGATTGAGGGCTTTGTATTTCCATAGACCGCTATATAAGCATCAAGATAAATTTGCTGTTGTTCCGTGATTCTCTGGGGACTACCGTCCGCAGTAGTCGATAAGGGCTGAATATTTTTCCAGTCTCTATCTTCATTATCATCTCTCATTTTTGAAATAAGTTTATCAAGGTCCTTCGCGTACGCCATCCAGTTACTGCGCCAGGAAGCATTGGCGTTCTCCAGCTTTCTTCTGGCATCATCCAGCGCCCGGTCGGAGGCGGCGATATCCCCGTCCTCGATAGCCTCCAGCTGGGTCTCGTAGGCCTTGACCGCGCTCTCCAGTTCGGCGGCCTCCTTTTCCCACGTTTCAACCGCCTTCTTGGCATCGAGGTAGTTGACGTTCTCCGTCTCAAAGGTGGTCAGGTCCGTCAGAAGCTGCTCGATCTTGCTCGCCTCCGTCTTGGCCGCAGCCAGGTCCCCCTTGGCGTAGGAGATCTCCGCGTCGGTGACCACATTGGCGTCCCGGTCGGCCATGGCCTTCTCCAGGTCCTCCTGGAGCTTGGCCACGCTCCGGTCCTCGGTGGCGTACTCCTTGGAAAAGCCCAGAATCTTCTTCTGGTAGTCCAGATTCAGATTCTGCAGGGCCTCCTGGGCGGTCTTGAGCTCCTCGCTCTCCACGTCGCCCAGCACGAACAGCAGGTCCCCCTGCTCCACCGTGTCCCCCACCTTCACGCACACCGAGCGGATCTCCCGGGTCTGGTCCAGAATCACCTCATAGCTCTCGTTGGCGGAGGCGGTGCCGGTACCCCGGATCTTGGCGTTGATGGTCCCGCCGGCGACCGCCTGGGTGGCCACCTCCGGCAGGGAGGCGTTCATAATCGTCTGGGAGAAGAAGGTCAGCAGCAGCAGCACCGTCAGAAAGACAATTGCGATGGTCTTGATGAGCTCCCTCTTCTTGGATTTTTCCTTTACTTCCATAGATTCATCGTCCTTTCATGGGGTAGCGTCAGCCCTTTACGGAGCCCTGGTGGGCGATGCCCTCCACCAGATAGTCCTCCCCGTGGAGGAACAGCAGCAGGCAGGGCACCATATAGATGGTGGCGATGGCGAAGGCCAATCCCACCTCGCTGGTGTTGATGGTGGACAGATAGACGCTCAGGGGCTGCTTGGCCGCGTCGCGCAGCAGAACAATGGGCTGCTCCACCATATTCCAGTAGTCGATAAAGACCAGAATGGCGATGGAGTACAGCGCACTGCGGCACTGGGGCAGGCAGATATCCTTGAAAATCTGCCACTCCGTGGACCCGTCCAGCTTGGCCGCCTCAATGAGGGAGCCGGGGATCCGCCGCATGGACTTGGTCAGCAGGAATACGGAGAAGGGGGCGAACATCCCGGGGAAGATAATGGCCCACCGGGTATCCAGAATCTTCAGCCAGTCGCTGACCAGATAGTTGGGCACCAGCGTCACCTGGTAGGGCATCAGCATCAGAATGACGTAGAAGAAGAACAAAAAGTTCCGCACCTTTCCCCGCCAGCGGGTGAAGCCGTAGGCGGTGATGGACGCCACCGCCAGCTGGAGCAGCACAATCGGTATCACCAAAATCACGCTGTTCCAGAACTTGAAGAGGTAGTCCGGGCTCTTGATGAGCACGGTGATGTACTGGGAGAAGGTCACCTTGTCCGGGATGAACTTCAGGTTCACTGTGTCGGAGATGTAGGTCTTGCCGTCCTTCCCCGCCACGTTGGTGAACACCTGGCCATAGTTGGCGCTGATCTCCGACTGGGTCATAAACGAGTTGGTGATGGTCAGCACCGTGGGCATCAGAAACGCCAGGGCGAAGCAGGCCGCGATGATGGTCAGCACTGTCCGGGCCAGATAGTGGGGCTTTCTCATCCTTCCACATCCTTTCCGAAGATGTCCTCCACCTTGAACAGCAGGGCGATAAGCCCCACCATCACAAGGGCCATCAGCACCGCCGCCGCGCTCATCTTCTGGGGGTCCTGGCTGCTGAAGGTGTTGTTCATGAAGTGCTGGAGCATATAGATGTCCTCAAAGGGGTAGGCGCCCACCAGCAGGAAAATCTCCCGGAATACCTTGAAGGAGTTAATCAGAGAGAGGATGGTCACAAAGAGGATGGTGGGCGAGAGATAGCGGAGCTTGATGTTGAAGAGCTTATGGACAGGGCTGGCCCCCTCCACGTCCGCCACCTCCAGCAGCTCCTTGGGGATGTTGTTGAGAGCCGCCATGAAGAGGATCATGTTGTACCCCAGATTCTTCCATAGGAAGAGGATGATGAGCACCACCTGGGAGTAGGAGCTCTTGAGCCAGTCGATCTTCTCCACGCCGAACACGGACAGCACCTCGTTGAGGCTGCCGTTGTAGTGGAACACCACCTGCCAGATGAGCACCACCGAGGCCACCGGCACCATCATGGGGCTCAGAAAGAAGGTGCGGAGGAGGCTCTTGCAGGGGATCCGGCACTCCAGCATCAGCGCCAGCACCAGGCTCAGCACAACGGCCAGGGGCACCGCCACAACGGAGAACTGGACAGTATTCTTGGCCGCGGTGCGGAAGGTGGCGTTGGACAGCACGTTCTTAAAATTCTCCAGGCCCACAAAATCCGGCTTGATGGGGCTGCGGATGAAGGAGTACCACACCACCACCAGAAAGGGGATGATGAAGAACACCGCCACCCCCGTCACGCTGGGCCCCAGAAAGCCGATGCTCCGCAGGGTATCCAGCAGCTTTTCGTTGCCTCTGTCCCAGGCCCTCCGGGTGCGGGAGCCCCTGGACGCCCCGCGGGCGGCGCGGCCGGGCTTGGTCCCGGTCCGCGCCGCCTTATCGGCCCGCTTTTGGGTTTTCAGGGTGTCAGCGCTGCTCATTGACATAGAGATTCACCCGGCTCTGGATGAGGCCGGCCACCTCCTGGGCGCTCTTGTCGCCGTTGAAGTAGCTCTCCGCCTCTTCCGACACAATTTCAAAGATGCTGGTGTCGTAGTCGGTCATGCGGGTCACATTGTTGTAGAGCTCCATGACCTGGTCGTACTCCTCCTGGGTGGCGGCCCGGATCTCGAGTTGCACGTTGTCCCAGCCCCAGCCGCCCTTGCTCTCCTGGATGGGCTGGCCCAGCTCGTTGAGAATCTGGTTGCCATCCTGGTCCAGAATATAGTTGGGGGTCATGGCATCCTCCACCATCTTGTCAAAGTCGGCCTTATTGGTGGGGAACTGCCAGAAGTAGGAGTTGTCATCCTCGTTTTGGGGCAGCAGCAGGGTCCGCACGAAGGACCAGGCGCCCTCCTTGTCCGCGCAGGTGGAGGAGATGGCCGTGCCGCCGTAGACGGAGAAGGCGCTGCCGCAGGAACCGTCCTCCGTGGGATAGCCGATATAGGTGATATAGTCGCCGGGGATCACCTGGCCCTCAATCTGGGACCCCATGTCGCCCTCGCCCATGGCGCTGGCGTAGTAGTAGACGCCGCCCACGGAGGTGGAGGCCCCGCCGGAGACACCGTTCATCTGCTCATAGGCGTAGCTGCTGCCCTTGGAGATGATGCCGGTGCCGCCGAACATGGCCTCATAGCGCTGGATGTCGCCGAAGCTGCCGAGGCTGAACTCGGAGAGCATCTGCTGGCCGTCGGCAATGCGCTGGGTCTCGCTGATCTGCTCGGTCTGCTCCTCCCAGTTGTATTCCAGGGGGAACTGGTTGCAGAACTCCAGCACGGAGATGAAGTCCTCAGTATCAAAGCTGCATTCCCCGGTGCTCCAGTCCACATACTGCTCCTGATTGAGCTGGAGGAAGGACTGGAGGACGCTGGCCTTGGTCTCGTAGTAGGTAAAGATCTGGCATCCGTCGGGCATAGTGGCCAGGGCGTCCTGGAGGTCCGCCAGGGTCCAGCTGAGCCGCTTGCCCACCACGTCGGGGGAGCCCACCACGGTGTTGATGCTGAAGCCGTCGAACACCCGGTAGAGCTTCCCGTCCTGGCTGGCGGCCTCAAAGACCCGCTCCATCAGGTTCTCCCGGCCGATGTCCGGGTCGCTGTCGATGTAGGGCCACAGGTCCTCCAGAATCCCCTTGCTTCCCAGCTGCCGCAGGTTCAGGCCGCTGACATCCAGGATGTCGGGCACCACGCCGGCGTTGATCTCCGTGTTCAGCTTGGTCAGCCCCGCCTGGTAGTCGTCCTCGGTGGCGTACTCGGAGTAGTCCTGAATGACAATGCGGTACTTGTCGCTGGCCCGGTTGAAGTCGATGATCTGTCCCCGGGTATCATAGCTCAGGCTCATGGTGGCATAGGTCAGATTGATCCGCTCGGGCAGAGCGGAGGCTTCGCCCTCGGTGAGGATAATCAGCTCTGTCTTTCTGCTGTCCCCTATCCAATCCTGGGTCATGGCTACGATGCGCCCGTCCTCCAGAATGCTGAAGAACTGCAGATTGTCCTTGTTGATGTCCGACGCGCTCCAGGAGAGGATCTTCACCGGGTCCTCCTCGGCGCTCTTGTAGCCAAAGAGGGAGTCCTGGGTGTCGTAGTAGAAGAGATAGTTGTTGTCGCCGG
>JAAWHO010000111.1 GCA_022795905.1 Oscillospiraceae bacterium | reverse complement strand
AGAAAACCCCCGTAAACCCCTCGTATTGCTCGGGGTCCAGCCCCCGGCACAGGGGGGCTGGCGGTTTTTTGGCTACTTTTTTGGCGGCAAAAAAGTAGCCGGGGGTCCGGGGCGAGGAGCCCCGGGGCCATCGTTAAGAAGCAAGCAGAAGCGGCCCCGGAGGGGCCGCCTTCTCTATTTCTTCTTTTTCTTGGGCTCCAGGGGCTTCTGAGCGGCCCACTTCTCCATCATCTGGAAATAAACCGAAGCCTCATCCGTCTGGCTGACATCCAGCCAGTGGTACCGGTCCTCCCGGTACTCAAAGTCCTTGACCTCCAGCCGGAGGAGCCGATTCCGGTCCGTGTCGTAGAACTCCGCCGAGCTGAGCCGATTTCCCACATCCTCCTTGACGCCGAGGCTGAAATACACGCTCCCCAGCTGCTCCAAGGCCAGCAAAACCGGCTTCCCGGGGTAGAGCAGCTCCCCCTCCCTGCCCACGGGGACCACCCAGAGGCGGTCCTTCTCCGGCTGAACCGCCAGAGCGTAGACATAGTGGGTGACGGTGTGCCGCCCCAGGGACATATGAACATAGAGCGGCGTAAAGGCCCCCTCCTCCGGCAGGGCCTTCTGGAGCAGAGCCCGGACCCGGGCCTTGTCCTCTCCGGACTGCGCCTTTTTCCGCCCGGCCTTCTCCCTGTGGATCACGCTGAAAACGGCGTAGCCGACAAGAGCGGCAATGAGCAGAATGCCGCCAACCGTGGAATCCATAGCACTTTCCTCCTCAAAAAAATTACACGCCTCCGCCGCCATAGCACCGGCGCAGCTGCTGGGAAAAGTCCCGCAGGGTCCGGGTGGCCAGCCGCACGGTCCCGCCCTGATACCGGAACGTGACAACGGTTTTGTCCAGCAGGCGGATATACGCGCTGCCCCGGTGCTGGATCGTAAAGTCACCGCACTCTGCGGTTAAGTACTCCTGACCGTTGAACCGGAAGCCCCGCTCAAAGAGCTCCGCCTTGTCCCTGGCCCGGAACACCACCGGCAGAAGCAGCAGCACCGCCAGCAGCGCCAGGATGCACACCATGGTCATGCTTGCGGACAGCGTTCCCGCCTCCAGGGCGATTTTGACGCCGGAGACCAGCCAGAACAGGACCACCAGCCCGGGAATGGCAAACAGAAACAGCGTCCCCGGGTGGGGTCTGCAGACGGCCAGCCGCTGTCCAAGGACGGAATCATAATTCTCATCCAAGGCCCCTCACCTCCTTTCGCAGTAAAATTCAAAGAGAGCGGGGACCCCGCGGCTGCGAAGCCCCCGCCCTCTATAATTTGTGTCAGAAACCGCCTCTTTGGGGACAGCCTGTCAGCCGCTTCCGGCGGGAATACAGAGCCGGATGGCCCGGCCATGCTGAAGATGGGCATGGTCTGGAGCAGCCCCCTATTCGGACGCCTCCTGAAAAGGGCGCGTCAATCCTCCTCAGGTCAGATCCGCCGGGCCGAAGCTGTGGGGAAGGAGCTCCGGGAGGGTGAACTCCTTCGTCTCCCCGTTTTTGTTGATGAGGATGATCTCGATGTTGGGGGCAAACTCGTTGAGCACCTGGCGGCAGACGCCGCAGGGGCCGCTGATTTTCTCCCCGCTGGTGGCGATGGCGATGCGCTTGAACTTCCGGTAACCCTCGCTGACAGCCTTAAAGACGGCGGTCCGCTCGGCGCAGTTGGTGGGGCCGTAGGCGGCGTTCTCAATGTTGCAGCCGGTGAACACCGTCCCGTCCTCGCACTCCAGGGCCGCGCCCACAGGGTAGCGGGAGTAAGGGATGTAGGCCATTTTCAGCATCTCCTGGGCCTTCCTGCACAGTTCTTCCTTTGTCATGTCGTTTCTCCTTTCTTTGTTACAAGGTAAGGTTATGAATTCCAATCCTCCCCGATACCCAGATCCGGCCGGACGCCGATGTCCATAATATCCTTGGCGTCATAGAACTGCAAATACCGGTTCCGGGACCAGCGGAGGGTCTTTCCGTCGGGGTGGAGGCGGTCGCAGATGACGGCGCAGATGTCCTTTTTGATATAGCTGAAGCTCTCAATACCCACGGAGCAGAACACCCGGAAGCCCTGGGCCTGCAAATACCTGAAGGCCTCGCCGGTCTGCTTCCAGTCGTTGCCGTCGGGCCGCTCGCCGTGGGGGTAGAAAAGGATGGTGGTCTCGCCCACCAGACTGCCCACCTCGTCGAACCACTTCTGGGTGTCGGCCTGGATCTTGGCCATGTTGCCGCTGCCCAGGCGGATGTGGCCCCAGGTGTGGCTGCCGAAGGTCCAGCCTGTGCGCTTGAGCTCCTCGATAATGGGCTTGACCGCCTCCCGCTCAGCCTGGCGGTTGGCCTCCAGCTCGTCGGTCCACTCCACGGTGCCGTCGGTCTGGGTCCGGTAGCCCAGGATGCCGCAGTAGCCCGTCAGGCTCAGGCACGCCTTGGCCCCGAAGGGGGAGAAGTCCGGGTGCTCCTCCACGAACTCGTCCAGCCGGGGGATGGCGTCCAGGCTCCGGGAGATCACCTCATTGCCCTGGGGATCCAGGCCCCAGGAGGTCACTCTGCCGTTCTCGTCCAGAATGAGCTTGTAGGTCAGGCCGTTCTCCAGCATATAGGGGTAGTAGTTGGTGTCGTCATAGGAGAACACCAGGGGCTTTTTCCCCTCCGGGAGATAGAGGGTGTTCTTGACCATCACCGGGTTTCCGGCCTCGTCGGCGGTCTCGCTCCACACGTCGCCGATGTCCACCAGGATATATCCCTTCTCATAGACGCTGTCGAGGATCTTGTTGAACTCATCCACCGTCACCATGAAGTCATCCAGGCCGTTGGCCTGGGCGTCGCCGTCGAAGGCCAGCTCCGGATAGGCGATGATTGGATGGAAAAAGAGATGCTCGACAATGCCGTCATAGGGGACATACTTCACCCCGTCCCGCTCGCCGCCCTCGGGCATGACCTTGGGGTCCAGGATCTCATAGGGCTCCGCCTCCCGCGGCTCCATTACCGTCGGATTCTCCGGCAGGGCGTTGCTGTCCGGGGCCTCCGGCTCCTCGGCGTCGGTGTCGGGGACGCTGTCCTCCGGCGCCGGGTCCGGGGACTGATCGCCGCCGGACGGAGCCGGGTCCGCGCCGCAGGCGGCAAGGGAGAGCAGCAGGAGCAGAGATAAAAGCAGTGCGGTCAATCGTTTCATGGTGTACCTCCAGGGCGACAGGTTTCGCCAAAATTTTACCCCTCTAGTGTACCACGAAAACGGTAACAAACCAACTGCTGATTTGCCGGAAATCGTAACAAAGCCATTACAAATTTTAGGCGGCTTTACTCCTCCAGCCAGGCCTCCCGGAACTCCTCCCGGCACTCGTCTATGTTGTCCGCGATAAGGGCCTCCCACCGCTCCTGGGGGGCCAGCTCCGGGGACGCGGCGAACATCTTTTCCTTGACATCGCAGTCCCGGTGGCCCAGCCAGAAGGAGACCTCCCGTTCCTCGGGGATCACGTCCACATAGAAGCCCTCCCCGGCCTCGCAGCGGGTGGTCATGATCGTCTTTCTGCGCATAGCGTTTCCGCCCTTTCTCTTTGAGATTTCTGTCCCCTTGGCCTTTCGCCGCGGGGCTATTTTCTGTTCGGCCTTCTTTTGATTTTCAGCAGCCTGATGAAATCGGGGAACAGCGAGGCGTCCGCCGGCTCAAACATGAGCCATTTCCCGTCGTGATAGGTCTGGGCTTTGTCGTATATGCTCCGGACCTCTTCTGTGTAATTTTCCCGGTCTGCCTCAAATTTCAGGCGCTCATCCTTCCCCAGGATGACCATAAAGCCCACGCAGTTTTCTCTTGCATATAGCGCGCACAGCGTTTTCCCGCCCCGGCGATATTTGTACTCATATTTCCACGCCTTGCCGCCTGCATTCCACAGACGGTCCATATCATAGGTCTCGTCAATGAGCGCGCACAGCGCTCTCCATACGTCGTACAGAGGCTTTCCGACCAGCGCGGTCATCTCTCCCCCGTCAGGTATCCGTTCCAGCATATCAGCCCTCCCAACAGAATATTCCGGCTTACCGCCCGGACGCGCCGGCGCAAAGGGGCGGCTGTTTTCAGTGTATCATATAATTCGGGGATTGGCAAAGCTATTTTCCCAGGGAAAATGGATTTCCCAGGGATTTTCAAAAATTCCCTTGCCTTTGCCTTTTCCCTCTGCTAAAATAAAAATAATTGTTTATTACTAAACGGAGGAACCCAATGGCAGGCGAGAAAAAGCAGAGCTACGGCAATGAGTCCATCAGCGCCCTGAAGGGGGCCGACCGGGTCCGCAAGCGGCCCGGTGTCATTTTCGGGTCCGACGGCCTGGAGGGCTGCGAGCACGCCGTATTCGAGATATTGTCCAACTCCATCGACGAGGCCCGGGAGGGCCACGGGAAGCTCATCACCGTCACCCGCTACCTCGACCACAGCGTGGAGGTGGAGGACCAGGGCCGCGGCTGCCCGGTGGACTGGAACGAGAAGGAGAAGCGCTGGAACTGGGAGCTGGTATTCTGCGAGCTCTACGCCGGCGGCAAGTACGGCAACAACGAGGGGGAGAACTACGAGTACTCCCTGGGGCTCAACGGCCTGGGCTCCTGCGCCACCCAGTACGCCTCGGCGTATATGGACGTGACGGTCTGGCGGGACGGGTATGAGCACCGGCTCCACTTTGAGAAGGGCGAGGTCACGGGGAAGAAGGGCCAGGAGCTGGAGAAGACGCCTCTGTCCAAGCGGCGCACCGGCACCCGGACCCGCTGGCTGCCGGACCTGGAGGTCTTTACGGACATCGATATTCCGCCGGAATATTTTGCCGGCGTGATGAAGCGGCAGGCGGTGGTCAACGCCGGGATTACCTTTCGGCTGAAGGTGGAAACCGCGCCGGGGAAGTTCGAGACGACGGAATTTTTCTATGAAAACGGCATCTCCGACTACGTCCGGGAGCTGGCCGGGGAGGGCCCTTTGACCGAGCCGGTCTATTGGGAGACGGAGCGGCGGGGCCGGGACCGGGCCGATAAGGACGACTACAAGGTCAGGCTCTCCGTGGCCTGCTGCTTCTCCAACCGGACGGCGGTCATCGAGCACTACCACAACTCCAGCTGGCTGGAGCACGGCGGGAGCCCGGAGAAGGCCACCAAGCTGGCCTTTGTCTCCGCCATCGACGCCTGGCTGCGGCAGAACAACAAGTATCAGAAAAATGAGGCCAAGGTCACCTGGGGGGACATTGAGGACTGCCTGGTGCTGGTCAGCAGCAACTTCTCCACCCAGACCAGCTATGAGAACCAGACCAAAAAGGCCATCACCAACAAGTTCGTCCAGGACGCTATGGCGGAACTGCTGAAGACCCGCCTGGAGATTTATTTTATTGAAAATCCTAACGACGCGGCCCGGATCGCCGAGCAGGTGCTCATCAACAAGCGCTCCCGGGAGCAGGCGGAGAAGGCCCGGCTGAACGTCAAGAAGAAGCTCTCCGGCTCCATCGACATCGCCAACCGGGTCCAGAAGTTTGTGGACTGCCGGACCAAGGACGTGAGCCGCCGGGAGATCTACATCGTGGAGGGCGATTCGGCCCTGGGCAGCGTGAAGCTCAGCCGGGACGGGGAGTTCCAGGGGATTATGCCCGTGCGGGGGAAGATCCTCAACTGCCTCAAGGCCGATTATGCCCGGATTTTCAAGAGCGAGATCATTACCGACCTGATGAAGGTCCTCGGCTGCGGCGTGGAGGTCCAGAACAAGCACGTAAAGGATCTGAGCACCTTCGATTTGAATAACCTGCGCTGGAGCAAGGTGGTCATCTGCACCGATGCCGACGTGGACGGGTTTCAGATCCGGACGCTGATTCTGACCATGCTCTACCGGCTGTGCCCCACCCTCATCCAGGAGGGGTATGTGTATATCGCGGAGTCCCCGCTGTTTGAGATCAACTGCGGGGAAAAGACCTGGTTCGCCTACTC
>JAAWHO010000110.1 GCA_022795905.1 Oscillospiraceae bacterium | reverse complement strand
CTGGTGGATATTTATGCGGACGAGGCTGTCAGCGGCACAAAAACGGACAAGCGGGAGGATTTCAACCGGCTGCTGGCCGACGCCCGAAAGGGCAGGATCGACCGGGTGTTGGTGAAGTCCATCTCCCGCTTTGCCCGGAATACCAAGGACTGCCTCGCCGCCATCCGGGAACTGCTGAAGCTGGGTGTGACCGTCTGCTTCGAAAAAGAGAATATCGACACAGGGACGCTCAGCTCAGAATTGATGCTGAGCGTCTACAGTTCTCTGGCCCAGCAGGAATCAGTCTCCATCTCCCAAAACGGACGGCAAAGCTATCGCAGGCGGATGGAACGGGGTGAGTTCATCACCGCAAAGCCGCCCTATGGCTACCGGCTGGTCAATGGCAGAGAACTGGAGATCGTACCGGAGGAGGCCAAGGTCATCCGCAGGGTGTTTGACGCCTATCTCGGCGGCCAGAGTGCAAAGGAGATCGCGGACAGTCTGATCCGGGAGGGCGTCCGGGATCGAAAAGGGAACGTCCACTGGACAACCCGCCAGGTCTACTACTGGCTTTCAAACGAAAAATACATTGGGGACACCCTCTGCCAGAAAACCTACCGGCTGGAATTCCCGTTCACGCAGAAGATCAACAACGGCGAGGTGGATCAGATCTATGTGGAGGGCAGCCATCCCGCCATCATCAGCCGGGAGGCATACGATAAAGCCCAAACCCTGCGGCAGTTCAAGAAAAAGCACAAAACCCGCCCGGACGCCACGTTTCCACTGTCCCTGAAAATGTTCTGCGGTGTGTGCGGGAAAGCCCTCTACCGGCGAGTAGCGAGAAGCGGAAGCGTTTCCTGGTGCTGTGGTAACCATTTGAAAAAAGCTGGAAGCTGTCCCATCGGCTCCTTCCTGGAAAGCGAGATTTATGCCGCCTTTGTGCGGATGTACAACAAACTGCGGCTCCATGAGGGCATCATCCTGCGGCCCGCCCTGGTCCAAATGGAGGACCTGGAGACGGCCCTGCACCGGGAGAACCCCGCCATGCTGGAGATCAACCGGGACATCGCCCAGGCCACCGAGCGGAACTATAACATCAGCAAGCTCCGCGCCAGCGGCCTGCTGGACGCCAACGCCTACTCCGCGCAGATGGCCGCCAACACCGCCCAGCTCACCAGCCTCCGGGCCAAGCGCCGGAAACTGCTGCAGAGCAGTGACATTGACGAGGCGGCGGAAGCCCTGCGTCAGACTGTGGAGGCGATCCGCCAAGGCCCGGAACGGCTGGAGGAGTTCGATGAACCTCTGTTCGCAGAGCTGGTTGAAAAAATCACAGTATCGGATAACAATCATTTGCGATTCCAACTGCACTGCGGTATGGAACTTATGGAACAGATCGGAGGGATGGAAACGTGAACCGAAAGGTGCTGTATGGATATCAGATCGAGGACGGAAAACTGATTCACCAACCCCAGGAGGCGGAGATCGTTCGCCGGATATTCACCCTCTACCTTGAGGGAAAGCTCCAGCGGGAAATATCGGACCTGCTGAATGGGGAGGGCATCCTCTACAGCCCGGACCGCCCCGTATGGACGAAATTCAGAGTTGCGTTTATCCTCAAGAATCGGCGGTACATGGGTGCGGACGGGTACCCCCTGCTGATAGTGGAGGACACCTTCCAAGCTGTTCAGACCACACTCCAAAAGAAATGGGGGGAGCGAACCCGCAGGGACCGCCCTGTCCTGCAACTGCGGGACAGGCTGTACTGCCAGCACTGCGGCGGCAGACTGAAACGTATCTTTGGCGGCAATTCCAAGCGGCCGGACACGTTATACCTGAAATGTGAGCAGTGCGGCAGCAGACCGGTCATCCCCGATGACGCCCTGCTGGCGGAGGTCAGGCGGCAGGCGGCGGAGTACACGCCCACAGCGCCGGCCACCACCGCCTATGCGCCCTCCGGGGAAGTTGTCCGCCTGACTAACGCTATCAACCGGAGGCTGGAGAAACCAGAACAGCCGGAGGAGGTGGTCAGCTTGATCCACCAGGGCATTACGGCACGATATGCCTGCCTCCCAGTGGAGGTTTCGCCCATCGACCTGCCCCGCCTGCTCCAAGAAGAACGGTATGAGCAGGCCGTCCAGTCCGTCACCATCTCCGCCGACAGCACAGTGTCGGTGACATTCAGATAGCCTCAAGCCTACCGGGAAAGGACATAGTATGGAACAGACAGTGCGAGAGAAGAAGATCCGCATCATTCCCGCCACCAAGCCCCAGGATCAGAATAGAGCCGCCTTCAACGGCAGGAAACAGCGGGTGGCCGCCTACTGCCGGGTGTCCACCGACAGCGAGGAGCAGCTCACCAGCTACACCGCCCAGAAAAACTACTACACGCAGAAGATCTCCGAGAATCCTGATTGGGAGATGGCCGGGATCTTTGCCGACAGAGGCACTACCGGCACCAGTATGAAAAAGCGGGTGGAGTTCAAAAGGATGATTGCCGCCTGCAAGCGGGGCCGCATCGATCTGATTCTCACCAAATCCCTCTCCCGCTTCGCCCGGAATACCGTGGACTCTCTGGAAACGGTGCGGATGCTCCGGGCCAACGGCATCGGTGTGATCTTCGAAAAGGAAAACATCAACACGCTGACCGAATCCAGCGAGTTCCTGCTCACCCTGTTCAGCGGCTTCGCCCAGGCGGAAAGCGAGTCCATCAGCAAAAGCGTGATCTGGGGTATCCTGAAAAGCCGGGAGTCCGGCAAGGTCCCCTTCCAGTACAAAAAGCTGCTGGGCTACCGCAGGGGAGCGGACGGGCAGCCGGAGATCGTGCCGGAGGAGGCGGAGACGGTCAGGCGCATCTACCGCCGCTACCTGGACGGGTGCAGCCTGGGCCAGATCGGCGCGGAACTGGAGGCGGACGGCATCCCTACCTCCAGCGGGGTCAAGGGCTGGTCTTATCAGGTGATTCACAACATTTTGTGCAACGAAAAATACATTGGGGATGCCCTGCTGCAAAAGACTTACACAACTGACTGCATCAGCAAGACGGTGAAAAAGAACGAGGGCGACCGTCCCATGGTCTATGTGGAGAACAACCACCCCGCCATCATCCCCAAGGGGGTATTTTATCAGGTGCGGTCAGAGATGGCCCGCCGGGCCGGCAAGCGGAAGGTGATGCAGAAATCCGCAAAGACGGAGCTGGGCAAATACTCCGCCAAGTACGCTCTCTCTGAGCTGCTGGTGTGCGGAGAGTGCGGGACACCTTATAAACGCTGCACCTGGGCCAGAAACGGCAAAAAGCGCATCGTCTGGCGGTGCGTCTCCCGGCTGGAGTTCGGCACAAAATACTGCCATACCTCTCCCACTCTGGATGAGAGCCGCCTGCATATCGCTATCGTGGAGGCCATAAACGAGATATCTCCGCTCCAGAGCGAAGTCAGCGCCGCCGCCCTGGATCTCGCCGCCACGGTCTGCTCTGGGAGTCGGGAGGGAAAGCCCAGCCTGCTGGAACTGAAGAACAGGCTGGCCGCCGTGACTGCACAGCAGGCCCAGGTTGTTGAGCTACTGCTGGAGAACATGGACAATGCGGAACTGAACGCCCAGCTCGGAGCTGTGACAGGGGAAAAGGAAGCCTTGCAGGCGGAAATTGAAGCAGCCCAGGAGGAGGAACGCCGGCAGGCCGGTCAGGGCAACCGTCTGGAAGAACTGAGCCGGTTCCTTGGTGAGACCCCTGCCAGAATCACGGAGTTCGAGGATGAGATGGCCCGGAGGATGATCGAGCAGATCACGGTGGTGGATGCGGAGACCATTCGGATTAGATTCAAGGCCGCTGGGCTGGAAATTGAGAAAAAACTGGTTTAATGGGAGGTCATATAGTGAAAATTTATATCACAGGTGATACTCATGGAGATTTCCGACGCTTCCAGCCGGAGATATTCTACGAGCAGGCGGCGCTGACAAAGGAGGACGTCACCCTGGTGTGCGGCGACTTCGGCGGGGTCTGGCACGGTGATGAACAGGATGACGAGGGCCTGGACTGGCTGGAACAGCGGCCATTCACCACGGCCTTCGTGACCGGGAATCACGAAAACTATGACGCCCTGCGGAAATACCCGCTGGAGGAATGGAACGGCGGGAACATCAGAAGAATCCGCCCTTCGGTGATCCTGCTGGAACGGGGGCAGATATTCAACCTGGGTGGCAAGCGGTTCTTTACCATGGGCGGAGCCAGCAGCCATGACATCCAGGACGGCATCCTGGAGCCGGATGATCCCCGCTTCGAGCAGAAACAGCGGGAGCTGGATGCCAGGAACGCAATGTACCGGGTGAACCACCTGTCCTGGTGGGCGGAGGAACTGCCCAGCGAGGAGGAATACCAGACCGCCAGGGCCAGCCTGGACAGAGTGGGCTGGGGGGTGGACTACATTATCACCCACTGCTGCCCCACCAGCATACAGAACATATTCGGCGGCGGGCTGTACCTGGCTGATAAGCTGACAGATTTCTTCGATGAGCTGCGGCAGCGGTGCCAATTCCGATATTGGTTTTTTGGACACTACCATGAGAACATGGTCATAGAAAAGAAATACGCAATGCTTTACGAGCAGATTATCCGGCTGAAACTGTGAAAGATGTCCGGCAGGGCGGGAGCGTGATCCCACCTTGCCGGATGTCTTTTCGTATCAGCAACAATTTAATATCGACCAGACCATATCCTCTAAACCGCTGCGGCGCAACAGTTACACGCCGGCATCTTTTTTCTCAACAGAAGAAACATCATGAATGAGAACCTTACATAAAGAACGCAGTGTATAATGGCAACCGGTAAGATGGTCGGCTGGTATGTATCCCCGGCAGATGCCGGGGCTTTTTCATGTCAGGCTTCGATATAGCCCACAAAATTGTAGTGGATGCGGATATCCCGAACCTCGCGCCCGTCCTCGACCTTCCGCTCCCCGATGCCGATGCGCTTGATAAGCCGCAGGAGGGTGGGGCGGTCAAGTTCCTCTAACTTTGCGTACTCTCCAATCAGCTTCATCCACTGCTGGACATCATCCGTCTCCTGCTGGTACGCCTCCAGTTCGCCCGACAAATGCGCCCTCTGTTCCAGCTTCTCAGTGTGCTCGGCCTCATACTGGTTCATCAGCTGGACGCAGACGGCCTCTGGGATGCGCCCCATCACCTTGTCCTCATAGATGGCCTGGTCAGCCTGGAGAGTTCCGCAAGCCGCTTCTCAACGGCTGTCAAGATGGCCTGCGCCCGCTTGATCTCTCCGGCAGTGGCGGCTCTGCGTTGGGTCCGTACCCGCTCTATCAGGCTGTCCGGGTCTCGCTTCGCAAGCTCCGCCTTTGCCCGGATGTCGGTCAGCACGATTTCAATCAGAACACGCTGGTTCATGATATGTGCTGTGCAGACGGTCTTTCCGCCGCTGGCGTAGCGGCCGCAGGCATAACTGCGGTAGCTGGACTTAGAGCCGTCTTTGCGCCGCCGTCCGTCATGGTAGTTGCGCATCAGCGAACCGCAGTCCATGCACCGAAGCAGTCCGGCAAAGAGAGCAGTTTCCCCATTTGCCTGTGTCCGGCTCCGGGTGTTCTGCTTTTCAAGCGTCCGCACCAGTTCCCAGACCTCCACGGACACCAGCGGCTCATGTGTCCCCTCCACTCGTATCCACTCGCTCTCCGGCTTGTCCACCTGCTTGTGGACCTTGTAGGACACATTGCCTGTCTTGTTCTGCACCATGTGGCCGATATAGACCTCGTTCTGGAGGATGGCCTTCACCGTCTGCGCCTGCCAGTAACCGCCCTCTTTGCGGATGTTGGGCTTGCCCTGGCGCGGATAGTAGAAGCTGCTGGGTATCGGCACTTGCTCCGTGTTCAGGGTCGTGGCGATTTTGCGGTAGCTGTACCCTTGGCACCGAAGGTCAAAAATGCGCCGGACAATGGGGACGGTGGCCGGGTCGATCACCAAGACGTGCTTGTCCTCCGGGCTTTTCAGATAGCCGATGGGGGCATAGCACCCCACATATTTCCCCGCCTGGAAAGAGGAGCGTTTCACCGCTTTGATCTTGCTGCTGGTGTCCCTGGCATAGAGGTCATTCATGACATTTTTCAGAATCACCAGCATCTCATTGTTC
>JAAWHO010000109.1 GCA_022795905.1 Oscillospiraceae bacterium | reverse complement strand
GAGCAGGATATGACCATCTGGCGGGGCTCCCTGCGGGACGACTGTACCACCCGGGATGAGGGGGCGTTTGTCAACGGCTATATTGCCGCCGCGGCCAGCGTGAACGAGCCCCAGGGCTGAGAGGAGGATGAGCATGGCGAAAAAGAAGAATGATCCTGTCCAGGCCCCTGAGAGCGTCCAGGAGGCCCCCGCGCCGCTGGAGACACCGGAGGCGGAGTCAGTCCATGAGGATCCGGAAAAGGCCCCCGCGCCGGTTGAGGAGGCCGGGCTGGTACGCTACCGAGTGGCGAGCCCCAGAGGGGTCTACCTGCGTCTGGGTCCCGGAAGAGCCTATCACCCCTTGGCCGTGCTCCCGGCAGGGACGGAGGCCCTGGGTGCGGACCTGGCCGGGATGCTGCGGCCGGGCCGTCTGCCGGGGGAGGCCGCCTGGCTGAAGGTCATCGCCAAGGAGGGCAGCGGCTGGGTAGACAGTGCGTTTTTGGAACGGGTATGCTGACGAAAGAGCGCCAGGCGGCGCTTCTGGCCTACTGCAAGCTGACGGAGCTGGCGGGGGACCCGGAGGTGCAGACGCTGATCCCGCTGTTTTTCAGCGCGGCGGTGTCCTATATGACCCAGGCGGGGATCTCCGAACCGGAGGAGGGGACGCCCCGGCGGGCCCAGTACGACCTGTGTATCAACCACCTGGTCCTGGACAGCTGGGAGCGCCGGGATACCGCCATCACCAGCACAGTGGTGACGGACAACCCGGCCTTCCGGCAGATGCTCAACCAGCTGAAGCTGACGGAAACAAAAAATGTGTCCGATTCGGACACATCGGGAGGCGGGAGCTATGGCCAGTGAGCACGTAGACGCCGGGAAGCTGAGCGAGCGGATTGAGATTCTGCGGCTGGTGAGGGGCGAAAACGAATACCGCTGGGAGCTTCTGCGGTGGAGCTGGGCCAGGGTGGAGCTCCAGCAGAAGCGGAACAACTTCTCCACCCACGGCATTGGGGCCGCCGGCGCGGAGCTGGTCCTCAGGCGGCAGGAGCTTACCTTGCTGGACGCCGTCCGGTGGAGAGGCCGGCACCTGTTCCTGACGGGCATCGCCCCCAGGGGGCGGAACCACCTGGCCGTCACGGCGGCGCTGGTGGAGGTCCGCGTCTGCCGGGATCCGGAGACCGGGCTGGCCTTTCCGGGGGTGGTGACGGAGAAGTACCTGGGCCACCGGCAGGAGGAGCCTATGGCGGTGAACCCAATGCGGCACATCCTCATTACCCACCCGGAGATCGTCCTGCAGCCTGGACATCTGGTGGAGGTGGACGGGGAGAGCTGGCCTGTCACCATGGTCCATAGGCTGGACCCATGGAAGACGGAGTACGAGATTGAGCGGGAGGTGGAGCTGTAGTGCAGAGCGTCGAACTGAAGGGCCTGGAGCAGATTGACCGCCTGTGTAAAAGGCTGGAGCGGTCGCCGGAGGCGTTTGCCAAAGCCCGGCGGGAGTGCTTCGAGAGCGCCGCCCAAGAGGCCAAGGCCATCGTGGACCGGCAGATCGGCGGCAGCGGGAAGGTCCGGAGCTGGCAGGAGGCCACGGTGGGTTCCAGAGGAGGCTACGCCCGGGTGGCCCCCAAGAAGGACACCTGGACGGAGTATACCAAAAAGAAGGGGAACCGCTACGCCGTGGGCGCCGTCACCAACGCCATCGTCTCCGGCCACCGCTTCCCCTCCCCCAGCGGGCGGAGATATTACAAGCCCCGCATCCGCAGCGGCGGCATGAAGGTCCCCGGCCGACCCTTCTACGACCAGGCCGGGCCGCAGATCCAGGACCTGGCCCGGCGGACGGCGGAGCGGGTGGTGGAGCGGTATCTGAAGGAAATGGAGGGATAGGATGCTCTATCCGCAGGACATCATCGACCGGCTCAAGGAGCTGGTGGAGGAGAAATTCCCCGGGGAGCCGGTGTACCTGGACACCCTGCCCAATGGCTTCCAGCGGCCCAGCAATTATATCACCCTGGGGAAGTTCACCGGGGACGCGGGGTTTGCCCCCCGGCTGGTGGAGTTCTCGCCGGTCATCGAGCTGGTGACCTTCCCGGAGCGGGACGCCCACGCTCTGAGCAGCCAGCGGGAGGTGAACCGGCGGCAGATGCTGCTCACCGCCATCCTGATGCCGGGGTTTATCAAGGTGAAGGGCCGGGCCCCCAAGGTGGCCAAGCTGGAGCTGGAGGGCGGGACGGACTTCGCCAGCGTGACGGCGACCTTCTCCTACGCGGTGAGCCGGGAGGAGTTCCTGGAGCTGGAGAACGCGCCGGTGATGGAGGAATTTGCGTTCAATGTGAGAGAAAGGAAGGAATAGGATATGGGATTACCTGAGCTGAGCTTCGCGTACCGGGCGGCGGCCCAGAGCGCGGCCAACCGGAGCAAAAAGGGGGTGGTGGCCCTCATCCTCCGGGACGAGGGCATCGACGAGGGCGTGTACACCGTCTCCCACGAGGCGGACATCCCCACGGAGCTGGGGGCGGAGAACAAGACGTACATCAAGCGGGCCCTCACCGGCTATGTCAGCACCCCCAGCAAGGTCCTGGCGGCGGTGCTCCGCGCCGGGGAGGAGGAGACGGCGGCCCCGACGCGGGGGCTGGACCTGCTGACGGCCATGGACTACGACTATGTGGCCGGCCCTCCGGACATCACGGCGGAGGAGGCGGCGGCCCTGGCCTCGGCGGTGAAGGTCCGGCGGGAGAAGAGCTATATCGGGAAGGCCGTCCTGCCGGGCACGGCGGCGGACAGCGAGTGCGTGGTCAACTTCACCGGGGAGGAGATCCTCTCCGGCGGCAGGACCTACACCGGGGCGGAATACTGCTCCCGGGTGGCCGGGATGCTGGCGGGCACCCCGGCGGAGGGCAGCGCCACCGGCGCGGCCCTGCCGGAGGTTTCCAGCGTGAAGGAGCGGACGGAGAAGGAGCTGGACGAGGCCATCGAGGCGGGCGAGCTGGTGCTCTACCACGACGGGCGGAGAGTCCGGCTGGGCCGGGCGGTGAACAGCAAGACCACCGTGGGCCAGGGGGAGAGCGACGCTCTGAAGAAAATCAAGGTGGTGGAGACCATCGACCTCATCCACTACTACGCCGTGACCACGGCGGACGACGAGTACCGGGGCCAGTGCGCCAACACCTACGACAATAAAATGGTTCTGCTGGCGGCTATGCGGGAGTTTCTGCGGGATCTGGAGGGGGAGAACCTTCTGGAGGAGGGCAGCAGCGGGGCGGACATCGACCTGGACGCCACCAGGCAGTATCTGAAGGACCAGGGGGTGAGCACGGCGGAGCTGAGCGAGGACGAGCTGCGCCGCCACGCCACAGGGAGCTATGTGTTTATCGAGCTCTACGGCACGGTGCTGGACGCCATGGAGGATTTCCGCATCGGGTTTACGCTGAAAAACTAAGGAGGGATAGCAGATGCCACAGGCAATCAGCGCGGAGAGAATCCGCAGCGGCAGCCACGGAGAGCTGTGGATGGACGGGGAGCTGTCGGCGGAGACCTACGGCTTCCAGGCGAAAATCACCAAGAACAAGGAGACGGTGCCCCGGTGCGGGGCGTTCATGGAGGGCCACAAGCTCATCAGCGCCCGGATTACCGGCTCCATGCGCATCTACAACGCCTCCAGCCGCTTCCTGGCGGCGGAGGGGGCGGCGATGAAGAACGGAAAGGATCTCCGTCACACCTTTATCTCCAAGCTCGACGACCCGGACGCCGCCAGCGTGCAGAGGATCATGCTCACCGGGGTCAGCTTCGACGATCTGACTCTGGCGGACTGGGAGGCGGCTAAGCTGGGGACCATCGAGGCCCCCTTTACTGCCGACGGGTACGAGATCCTGGAGTATTAGGAAGGTGCCCCGCCCGGCGCGGGCCGGACGGGGCGGACAAACAAATATTTTGACACAGGGCGGCGCGTATGGTAGAATAAGGTCGGTCCGGCGGAAGGCCGGGCCGGGCGCTGCGAAAAAGGCAAACGGTGAATCCCCCTCTCCGGGGGAGCTTCTTCCGCCTCCGGTAAAAGGGAGGAGGTGATACTATGGTTACATACAGCGATATGTTCACATTTTCGCTGGTGATCATCGGTGTTATCGGACTGTGTATGCAGTTTCGGAATAAAAAGAAGTAACCGCCCAGCCTCCAAGCAAGCGGTTACCTCTTTACACTAAGCAAGGGGGCACACCGTTTGCCCAGCAGCGCCCTCCCTTTATCTTCATTATAGCCAGCGGGAGCCGCCTTGTCAAGTGTGACAGGGCGGCTTTTTGCCGCTCAGAAAGGAGTTTTTATGAGCAATTTATTGGACCTGCTGCTGCGGCCGGAGCTGCCGGACGTGGTGAAGGACCTGCCGGAGAAGCAGGTGGAGGTGGACCGGCTGAGCGAGCTGGCCGGGGAGAAGGCGGTTTTTACCCTCCGGGGCCTGCCCTACGGGCGGGTGCAGGAGCTTCAGCGGATGGACCAGGAGGTGGAGGTCCATATCCTGCTGGCCGGGTGCGAGACGCTGCGGGACCCGAAGCTCCAGGCCAGGTACGGCGTCCCCACGCCGGCGGAGGCGGTGAAGCGGCTGTTATTGCCGGGGGAGATCGCGGATCTGAGCCGGGAGGTGGAGCGGCTGTGCGGGTATAGGAGGCGGACCATCTCTGAGGTAAAAAACGCCTAGAGGAGGGTGGCGACGAGGAGCTGAGCCTTTTGAGCTACCTGTTTCATGTCCATCACTGGACGCCGGAGATGTATTTCTCCATGGGACAGGGCGGTCAGGACCTCACCCTCGCGCTGGCTCTCCATGAAGCGGAGGAGGCCCAGGAGCGGGCCAGGGAGCTGGAGGCGGCACGGCGGCGCAGATAAAACAAAGCCGCCCCCGGAGGGGCGGCAGGTATCAAATCAGCCTGCAATCCCCTGAATAGCACATAGACAGAGGACAAAAGTGACAGCGATTGCAATGCCGAAGAAAATAAAAAGTTGTTTTAACGAATCATTGGAGTTCATAGGTTGTCACCCCCTATAGTATTCAGTATACAGGAGTCAATGATTTATGTCAAGTAGGAGGTGTTTGCGATTCCAAAAGAGAGTATGAACGTCTACTTCTCCGTAGTAGACGGCGGTTCCGCCACACTGACAAAGATAGCGGACAAAACCAAGGCCCTGGACAAGGAGACCCAGCAGCTGGAGCAGTCCTACAAGGCCCTGACAAAGGCCAACGAGGGCCTGATCCGGAAGAAAACGGTACTCCAGGGGGAACTCCAGGAGGTCAACAAGGAGGTCCGGGAGGCCCGGAAGGCGTTCAATCAGCTGGCCGACGAGGCCAACAGCGACGCCTATGAGAAGGCGCAGCGGAAGCAGGAGGACCTCCGGGCCAAAATCGCGGAGACCACCAAGGCCATTAAAGAGAACGAGAAAATCTACAAGAGCAACATGGAGACGGTCCGCAAGGGCATCAACGACAGTGGCGGAGAGGCTGGTCTAAACAGCATTGCCAGGGGGCTGATGGCATCCCAGGTGGGCAGTCAGCTGTCCGGGGCGCTGGGCGGCATCGTTCAGACAATGTTCTCCAGTGAAATGGGTATGCCGGCGGCTTCTAGGATCTCCGATGTCCTTGGCGGCGCCATTTCCGGCGGCGCTGCCGGGGCGGCGCTGGGTCCGTGGGGGATTGCAGGCGGAGCGGCTTTGGGTGCGTTCTCCGGCTTGCTGACCTCCCAAACAAAGGTTATGGAGGCGGCAGACGACGCCTTCAAGGACTACTACAAGGCCCTCAACGACGAGGCCAACGCCCGAACGGAGGCCTCCATCACCTCCGGCTCCGCCATCGCCGGGAGCCGGGAGAAGGACCGGATCTCCTTCTCCACCCTCTTCGGCAGCGAGGAAAAAGCGGACGACTATCTCAAGAGCATGGTCACCATGGCCAACACCACCCCCTTCCTCTACGACGACCTGAAGGATATGTCCAAGACCCTGGCCACCTACGGCTGGGACGAGACGGGCATCCTGCCGGTGCTCAGCAAAATCGGCGACGCCGGGGCGGCCCTGGGCATGGCCACCAGCGATATGTCCGCCGTGGCCACGGCCCTGGGCCGGATGAAGAGCAGCGCCAAGAACAGTTCTGCAGTTCGGGGATTTATGACTACGTTGTTGTCCCAGGCGGGTATCGGCCTGCCTGTGTCCATCGCCCTGTCCTGCGATTTCCGTC
>JAAWHO010000108.1 GCA_022795905.1 Oscillospiraceae bacterium | reverse complement strand
CCCAGGGAGGCGATGAAGGAGGGAACCTTCAGCTTCACGTGGATGAAGCCCAGGGTCAGGCCGGAGCACAGTCCAAAGGCCAGGGACACCGCCAGAGCCGTCAGGCCGGCCAGCATTGGATTGCCGAAGCCCTCCCCGTAAGCCAGCATAAAGTGGACGAAGGCCACGTTGGACACGGAGCACACCGCCCCCATGGACAGGTCGATGGAGCCGAAGAGCAGCACCATGGTCATCCCCGAGGCCATAATCATCAGCGGCGCGGTGTCCCGCAGCAGGTTTTTCAGGTTAATCTCCCCCAGGAAGTTCTCCTGGGTCAGGGACAGTGCCAGCAGCAGAATGACGATGGCGGAGAAGCTGAAATACTCCATAATGTTGTCGAGAACCGCTTTCTTTCCCGGCAGCGCTTTTTTCTTCGTTGTCATGCCTCTACCTCCTTACATCATCAGGCTGACCACGTCAACCTGGGAGGGCTTCCCGTCGGCCGGCGCATCGAATTCGCCTGTGACCAGGCCGTCCTTCATCATCAGCAGCCGGGAGCACAGCCCCAGATACTCGTCCACCGTGTCGCCCAGGAGGATGACCGCCTTGCCCTCCTCCGTCATATTGCGGATGAAGGCGTAGATCTCCTCCTTGGCCCCCACGTCCACGCCCCGGGTGGGGTGGTTGAGGATCAGGATCTCCGCTCCGCTGGCCAGGGCCCGGGAGAAGACCACCTTCTGCTGGTTGCCGCCGGAGAGCTGGAGCAGCAGCTCCTGGGGGCCGCTGGTCTTGATGCGCAGCTTCTTGATCCACTCCTCCGCCTGCCGGCGCACCGCCCTGGCGGAGACCACGGGGCCCTTGGACAGGGCGTGGGCGTTGGACAGGGCGATGTTCTCCTCCACGGAGAGGTTGGAGACGATGCCCTCAAAGAGCCGCTCCTTGGGGATCATCAGCACGCCCTTGTCCAGGGCCTGCTGGGGGGAGGCGAACCTCATCCTCTCGCCCCGGATGACCACTTCACCGAAGGAGGGCCTCTCGTCGCCGCAGATGACCTCGCAGACCTCCTCGATGCCGGAGCCCACCACGCCGCACAGCCCCAGCACCTCACCCCGGTGGAGCTGGAAATTCACGTGCTTGAACACGCCGTGGACGCCCAGGTCCTTCACCTCCAGCAGCACCTCCTCCGAGGGGACGGTCTGCCGGTCCAGGTGGTAGTACTCGGTGGTGGTGCCCTTGCCCACCATCATCTCGTAGAGCTTGGCCTCGGTGGCGTCCTTGGTGTCCAGGTCACCCACGCTGGTGCCGTCCTTGTAGACGTAGATCCGGTCGGTGATATGTAAGATCTCGTCCAGGTGGTGGGAGACGAAGATCACCGAGTGGCCCTGGTCCGCGATCTTCCGCATCTGCTTGTACAGGTTCTCCACCTCCGCCTCGTTGAGCACCGAGGTGGGCTCGTCCAGCAGGATCAGGCAGTGCTCCGCGCCGGAGCGCTTGGTCACGTCCATAACCTTGGCGATCTCCACCATCTGCCGGGTGGCGAAGTTGAGGTTGCTTACCTTGGTGGTTGGGTTGATGTCGGTGATGTCCACGGCGGCCAGGACCTCCTGGGCGGCCTTGTTCATCCTGCTCCAGCTGATGATGCCGTGGGACTTGAATAAATTCTCGTGGCCGAAGAAGATGTTCTGGGCCACGTTCAGATTCACAATCAGAGACTGCTCCTGAAAGACCATGCCGATGCCCGCCTTGTTGGCGTCCATGGGGGTCTTGGGCGCGTAGGGCTGGCCGTGGAGCGTCATGGTTCCGTCGGTCTGGGGCTGGGCCCCGATAATGATTTTCAGCAGCGTGGATTTGCCCGCGCCGTTCTCCCCCACCAGGCCCACGATCTCCCCGGGGGCCACGTCCAGGCCCACGCCCTTGAGAGCCTGGGTGCCCGCAAAGGACTTGGTGATGCCGCTGGCGCTGAAGAGCAGGGTCCGGGCGGTATCCCGCGGGGTGGTCTGTTCTTGTTTCGTCATTGCTTCTCCTCCCCCTTACTTGCTGATGACCTTGGCCCCTCGGGCCACGGTCAGGATGACGGAGACCAGGATGATAACGCCCTGGATGCCCGTACGGATATTGGGGTTGACGCCCAGCACCAGCAGGCCGTTGTCCAGCACGGTCATAATGAGCACGCCCACAATGGTGTTGGTAACGCCGCCCTTGCCGCCGGCCAGGCTGGTACCGCCGACGACCACAGCGGCCTGGGCGGGGAACATCTTGCCCGCGCCGATGGCGATCTGGCCCTGGCCCAGGCGGATGGCCCCGATGACGCCGGCCACGCCGAAGAGGAAGCCGGCCAGGGTGAACACGCCCACCTTCACCTTCTCCACGCTCACGCCCACGGACCGGGGGATGCTCTCATTGGTGCCCACGGCGTAGATGTGGCGGCCGAAGGCGGTGCGCTCCTGGATAAAGTAGCACAGGGCGAACATGGCGATAGCCACCCAGGTGATGAAGGGAATGCCCAGGAAGGAGGCGGTGGGCAGGGATTTAATGAAGGGGTCCTGGATGGTGGGTGGGTGGCCCTGGTAGGACACCATGCCGATGCCCTTGCAGATGTACATAAAAGCGAAGGAGGCCATAAAGGAGGGGATTTTCAGGTACACATGGCACAGGCCGACAGCCAGGCCGCAGAGCATACTGGCCCCCACGGCGATAACCGCCCCCATCAGGCCCAGATCGGTGCCGAACTCGCTGTTGAGCACCAGGCAGGCGAAGAGGGATCCGGCCATGCCCACCGTACCGTCAATCGACAGATCGATGCTCCCCAGCATGATCACGAAGGTCAGACCCAGCGCCACCACCAGGGGCAGCGCCATCTGGTTGAGGATGTTCAGCAGGTTTCCCCCGCTGATAAAGCTGATGCCGCAGGTGGCGGTAAACACGGCCACCAGGACAACGAGCACAAAGATGGGGGCCAGCTTCATCAGCCTGTCGTTTCTGTTTTCGCTGCGGACTTTTTCGGCGAACTCCTCGGTAATGCTCGCCGCGGGATTCAATCTTATCATAAGCGTCTCTCCAATCTCACGCCGGCTCTGGACGTTGTATTCCGCTGAGAAATCCGGGGGCTGGGACATCCATCCCAGCCCCCATGTCTTTTGTGAGTCAAGCTATGTGGTTTGTCCGGAGCCCGCCTTAGTCGGCCTTGCACCAATAAATCTGGCTGAAATCGAAGGTGGGCGGGTTGGTCAGGTAGTCCTCGGCGACCTCGGGGCTGTCGATGAGCAGGGCGGGCGTCGCGAACTCGCGGTACTCCGCGGGCAGGGCCTCCACGTCGATGAGGCCGGCCCAGGCGGCGTAGCAGATAGCCAGGGTGTAGCCGCCCTGGAGGTAGCCGTTGGAGGAGACGGTGGCGGTGGCGTAGCCGTCACGGACGGCCTCGACGATATCGGTGTTGGCGTCGATGCCCACCACGCCGACCTTACCCTTCAGGCCGGCGGCGTCCAGCGCCTGGAGAGCGCCGGTGGCCATGTTGTCGTTGGCGCACCACACGCCGCCCACGTCGGGCGTCTGGGTCAGCCAGGTCTCCACCAGGGCCAGGGCCTCGTCGGTGTTCCAGTTGGCGGTGTCGTCAGCGGCGACCTCGATGTCAGGATACTCCTCCAGCGCCTTCTGGAGACCGGCATAGCGGTCATTGGCGGCGGTGTTGCCCAGCAGGCCCTGGCAGACAAAGATCTTGCCCTTGCCACCCATGGAGTCAAACAGGGCCTTGGCGATGTTGTAGCCGTTGATGACGTTGTCGGGGGAGGTGTGGATCACCCAGTTGGGGTTCAGATCGGAGGGGCCCACGTCGGCGGGCTTGTTCCAGGCAGTGCCCAGATAGCCGCCGGACTCCGCCATGGCCTCCGCCAGGGAGTAGGCGATGGCGTCCTCGTTGGGGTCGGAGTAGGCGATGGCGTTGCCGCTGGCCTTGGCGGCGAACTGGCGCATATTGTCTACTTCCTTGGCGCTGTCGCCCTGGGAATCCAGGACCTGCATCTCATATTTCTGGCCGATGCTGTCCAGATACTCGGCAAACATATGCATACCGTCGTTGATGGTGGCGATGTAGGGGTTCTCCAGGCCGCGGATGGAGACGGCCAGGTACAAAGTGGTGTCCAGCTTCTCCTGGGGGATCTGGGAGGGGTCGATGGTGAAGCTCTTGTAGTCGATGTCGCTGGGGGCGGGAGCAGGCTCAGTCGCCTGGCTGCCGCTGCCGGCAGGCTCAGTGGTCTGGGTATCGCCGCCGGAGGCCTGGCTGTCGCCGCCGGACTGGTTGTCGCCGCCGCCGCAGCCGGCCAGCATGGCGCCGGCCATGGTCAAAGCGAGGAGCAGTGCAATGAGTCTCTTCTTCATTTCTTTTTCCTCCTTAATATCATAGCGGTTCTTCGTGGTGTTCTACAAAAACAGCCCTGGGGCCGATTTTGCCCTGTGCGGCCCCCCCTTCCGGCGGGGCGCGTCATTGCCGTAATAATGCTATGTAGTAACATTCAACCTAATCACAAGTATAACGCATATGAGGAAAATGTCAAGATGTTTTCGAGCATATTCCCGCAGATTGGTCTATTATACACAAATATTCCGCGTCTGAATTGTGCAACCCGCTTAATCCTACAGGCCGCAGAAGCTTCACGGAACCATACATATGCAGCAGAAATGTCGAATACCATGCTGCCGCAGCCGCTGAAAAAAACTGTCGCGGAATGCACTTTTACAGTTGATTTCTCTGCGGGAATGTGGTACAGTAGAGCCAGAAGGGAACAAGCAGGCAGCTATCCTGGTTGAATTTGTCCCACGCTATGTAGTAACATTCCTATATAATAACCTAACTATGACGATGAGGAGGACATAGGCTATGAAAACATTGGTAGTGGCAAAGGACGGCAAGCTCTCCATCCAGGAGGTCAACAAACCCCGCTATAACGAGTACCAGGCCCTGGTGAAAACCATCGCCTGCGGGATGTGCGGCACGGACATCAAGCTCCTCCACCGCACCTTCAAGGGCTTCCCCGAGTCCATTTACCCCATCATGCTGGGCCACGAGGGCGTAGGCGAGGTGGTGGAGGTGGGGGCGAAGGTCACCTCCTTCAAAATCGGCGACAAGGTGCTGCTGCCCTTTGTGGACCCCGACCCGGAGAATCTCCCCGGCCTGGGCTCCGGCTGGGGCGCGCTGAGCGAGTATGCCGTGGTCTGCGACCCCGCCGCCCCCAACGCCCCGGACTGCGCCTTCGCCCAGACGGTGCTGGACGATGATCTGGATCCGGTGGACGCCGTGATGATTGTCACCTTCCGGGAGGTGCTCTCCAGCATCCGCTACTTCGGCATTCAGCCGGAGAGCAGCGTGGTGGTCTTTGGCTGCGGCCCCGTGGGGCTGACCTACATCAAGTTCATGAGCCTGCTGGGCGTCAAGAATCTCATCGCCTGCGACATCATCCCCGAGAAGCTGGCCCAGGCCGGCGATTACGGCGCGGCCCACCTCATCAACAGCAAGGAGCAGGATGTCCGGGCCGAGGTCCGCGGGCTGTATCCCGAGGGTGTGGACTTTGTGCTGGACGCCGCCGGCGTGCCGGCCCTGGTCACCCAGGGCATGGGCCTTATCAAGGACCGGGGCACCATGCTCTGCTACGGCGTGCCCGAGAAGGAGGAGGTCACCATCGACTTCAGCAAGGCCGACTACAACTGGCGGGTCATCTACCAGCAGATGCCCCGGAAGCGTGAGGAGGGCAAGGCCCACGCCCAGGTGGTGGAGTGGATGCGCTCCGGCCAGCTGAACATCAAGGACTTCATCTCCGACTACTTCACCTTCGACGAGGCTGTGGAGGCCTATGACAGACTGCTGGCCCGGAAGGTGCTCAAGAAGGGGATTATCAAGTTCTGAGGAGGCCGCGTTTGACAGCCGCTCTATTGATTCGCCTTGACGCGCAAAGGCCCCCCGGACCCAGGTCCGGGGGGCTGCTTCTGTGTCCTTCGGCTCAGGTTGCCAGCAGGCCGGCGGCCCGGAGGCTGGCCAGCAGGGCGTTGAACTGGGTGAGAACATTCTCCTCACCGGTGGCATCAGCTACCGCGCCGGCAGGGGTCACCGTACCGGCAGGTCCGGTGGGGCCGGCAGGGCCCTGGGGACCCTGGGGACCAGTGGGACCGGCGGGGCCTGTCGCGCCGGCTGCGCCGGCAGGGCCCTGGACACCCTGGGGACCTTCGGGACCGGCAGGGCCCGTAGCGCCGG
>JAAWHO010000107.1 GCA_022795905.1 Oscillospiraceae bacterium | reverse complement strand
AGACGATGACCATCCGGACGGCGGACCTGCTGGTGGGCATCCGGGGAACCTGCGGCTGGGTGGACGCGGAGAAGAAGCAGGCGGCTCTGCTGGAGGGCAAAATCCGCTGTGCGGCGGACGGGGAGCGGGCCAATGTCTCCGCCGGGGAGAAGGTATTGCTGGGGGAGGACGGCCAACTGACGGTTACGCCTCTGACGGTTCGGGATGTTCCGGAATTTGTCCGGGCGGAGTTCGAGGAGGACGAGGACTTCCGGCAGGAGATTCTGGACGATATCGGTCTGGATGTCTGCGCCGAACCTGCCGTGCTTCCCCGCAGCGGCCAGGCGGTGACTATCGCGGACGGCGGCGCCCAGGCCGTGGTCAAGGCCGACGGCACCCTCTGGATGAAGGGCTGCATATGGGGCAACAACAACCAGAACTATATAGACATTTACGGCTGGGAGTGGCCGGAAGAGTTTGTCCCGGTACGGGAGAACGTTTCCGCAGTCTGTGTCAACGGCGAGCGGGCCGGGGGCAGCGACGTGTCCAACTCCACCACGGCGGTGATTGACAATGACGGCGTCCTGTGGATGTGGGGCGACGGTTACCTTGGAGACGGGGTCGAGGCCTGGGAGCGGACCACCAGCGAGCCGGTGCGGGTGATGGAGAACGTTCAGGCTGTCAGTATGGGCCACGACTTCACCGCGGCCCTCCAGACCGATGGAAGCCTCTGGGCCTGGGGCTGGGGCGTTCTGGGAAACGGCACGGCCTATGACGGCTGGTCGTCCCAGGTGACGCCGGTGAAGGTCATGGACGGCGTAGCCGCTGTCAGCACCTGCGGCGACACCACGGCGGTGATCAAGACCGATGGCTCCCTGTGGATGTGGGGCTACAATGAATATGGCCAGCTGGGCACCGGCTCCACGGAGGGCAACGCCAGAACGGAATGGGGCGACAGCTACCAGCGCACCCCGGTGAAGGTGATGGACGATGTGGCCGCAGTCAGCGTCAGCCTCTACCACACAGCCGCAATCAAGACCGACGGAAGCCTCTGGACCTGGGGCCTCAATGACTGCGGCCAGCTGGGCAACGGGCGTCAGGGGAACGGCACAGTAACCCAGAAATATATTGATCGGGAATATTTTCATGATGATGATTATGATGCGGCTCTGCGATCTGTAGTCCAGCCTATCCAGACACTGCCGGTGAAGGTGATGGACGGCGTGCAGGCGGTCTGCGCCTCCATTATAAATACGGAGATCGTTCTGGAGGATGGCTCCTGGTGGCGCTGTGGCGTCAGTGAGGGCGGGGACGAGACGGCCATCCACATTTACATTACAGATATGGACTATGGCGAGGAGGTTTCCATCTGGAGCACCCCGGTCAAGGTACAGGCGAGCAACGTCGCCGGCGTCTCCGGAAATCTGACCCTGGGGAGAGACGGAACGGTGTGGTATCGAGGAGAGCCTGTTTTTGAGGGTGCGGCTATTCCGGAGACGTAGAAACGGGCTGAGGGGGAAAGAGGATGAAAGGAAGGGAAATCAACTGGAGAAGGATGCTGACCATTCTGGCCGTCGCGGGGGGACTGACCCTGCTGGCGGGGTTGGGGGCCCTGGACAGGCCGGACCGGGCTGCGTCCGACGCCCTCTACCAGCAGACGGACGCCTTTGACGGGGATATCGTTGTCGTGGGCATCGACCAGAGGGCCCTGGAGGAGATCGGCCCCTACGACCAGTGGGGGCGGGATGTAATGGCCCAGGTGCTGGAGGCCTTAAATCAGTCCGAGGACTGCCGCCCGGCGGTCATCGGCCTGGACGTGCTCTACGCCGGGGAGACGGATGCGTCCCAGGATGCCTGGCTGGCGGAGGCGGCGGGGGAGTACGGCAATGTGGTCACCGCCTGCGCCGCCGGCTTCGGCAGCGAGCTGGTGCCCGACGGGGCGGGGGACTATGCCCTGAACGCGGAGGCCGTGGTGGCCTTTGAGGATGCCTACCCGGGCCTTCGGGCTGCCACGGGCCGGGCCCATATCAACGCCATGATGGACACCGACGGCATTCTCCGCCACCATATGCTCACCCTCCGCCTGCCGGACGGGGAGGAGATCCCCTCCCTGGCCCTGGAGGCCGCCCGGCGGTACCGGGCCTACTGGGGGGAGGAGCCGATAGAGCTGCCCAGGGTGAATGGCCGGGGTTTCTGGTACCTGCCCTTTTCCGGCCTGCCTGGGGATATAGAGGAGCGCTCCGTGGCGGAGGTGCTCTCTGGGGAGGTCCCGGCGGAGTACTTCGCCGGGAAGGTCGTCCTCATCGGGCCCTACGCCGTGGGACTTCAGGACAGCTATCTGACGGCCATTGACCACGCCAAGCCCATGTACGGCGTGGAGTACCACGCCAACGCCGTACAGGCCCTGCTGCGGGGGAGCTACAAGCTGGAGGCGGGCAGGACAGCCCAGCTGGCGGTTCTGTTCCTGCTCCTGGTGCTGGCCCTGGCCGGCTCCTGGCGGCGGAGCGTCAAGCTCTCCACCGGGCTGTGGGTTCTCCTGGCCGGGGGATGGCTGGCCCTGGCCAAGGGGCTCTATGAGATGGGCTGGGTGGTCCATGTCCTGTGGGTCCCGGTGGGCGTGACCATCGTCTACGGAGGCGGCCTGGCCGTCAATTATATCCAGGCCGCTGCCGAGCGGCGGCGCGTTACCAGTACCTTCAAGCGCTACGTGGCTCCGGAGATCGTCAACGAGCTGCTCAAGGAGGGCTCCAAGGCTCTGGAGCTGGGGGGAGAGGAGCGGGAGATCGCGGTGCTCTTCGTGGACGTGCGGGGCTTCACCGCCATGTCGGAGAAGCTGGAGCCTGCGGAGGTGGTGGAGATCCTCAACAGCTACCTGACCCTCATCGCCGACTGCATCCTCCGCAACGGAGGCACTCTGGACAAATTCATCGGCGACGCGGCCATGGCCTTCTGGGGCGCGCCGCTGGAGCAGGAGGACTACGTCCTCCGGGCCGCCCGGGCCGCTATGGATATGGTGGAAGGGGCAGGGGAGCTGTCCGAGGACCTGATGCGGCGTTTCGGCCGGACGGTGTCCTTTGGCATCGGTATCCACGTGGGAAAGGCTGTGGTGGGCAATGTGGGTTCCCCCAAGCGGATGGACTATACTGCCATCGGGGACACGGTGAACACCGCCTCCCGCCTGGAGGCCAACGCCCCCAAGGGGACCGTCTATATTTCCCGGGAAACAGCGGACGCGCTGGGGGATTTGATTGAAAAGGAGCCCCTGCCGGAGCTGCTGAAGGTGAAAAACAAGGAGAGGGGCCTGGAGGTGTTCAAGCTCCTGGGCATTAAAAAGAAAGCGTAAAAAGCTCCCGGAACGGCTGTCGTTTGCCGCTCCGGGAGCTTCTTTGCCCTATGTACTTACTTCTCCTCCACAGAGAGGATGCCCATGGGGCAGGCCTTGGCACAGATGCCGCAGGCGATGCACTTGCTGACCTTGTCCGCGCCGGGGGCCAGGACCATGACCTTCATGGGGCAGGCCTCCACGCACTTGCCGCAGCCGACGCACTTCTTCTTGTCGACCATGTACACGCCCTTGGCGTTCTGGGAGATGGCTCCCTCCGGGCAGGTACGCGCGCACTTGCCGCACATGATGCAGCTGTTGACCTTCGGCTCGCCGTCGGGCTTGGCGGTGATGCGGATGCAGCTCAGGTCCGGGCCGAACTGCTTGTAAAACGCCTCGGAACAGGCTCTCACGCAGGAGAGACAGGCCTTACAGGGATTTTCCTTGCTGACGACTAGTTTTTTCATGTCTTGCAGCCTCCAACTATAGAATGGTTCCGACACTATGCTACCAGAACCATCGTTAAAATGCAAACAATATTTTTGACTTTTCAGAAAAATTTCGCCGGGGCCCTCCCAGCCGCCGCCTCCGGGAAGGGAGAGAAAGCGCCGCGCCGCGACATTTTTCGATTTTGCTATTGTCATATAGAGGAAAATATGTTAGTATTCTAGCCATATATGGGTTTTCCAAATTTTTTGAAAAAGTGAGGTTATGCGACTATGTTTTGTCCCAACTGTGGTACACAGTGCCCGGACGGAGAGCAGTTTTGTCCCTCCTGCGGTACGGCGCTGGAGGAAAACCAGCCGGTTCTGGAGCTGGATATAACGCCGAATCAGGAAAGAACCGCCGCGGAGGGCGGCAGGAGGAAGGAGAGACGGAGCGGGAAGAAGGCCCCGCAGCTCTCTCCCAGGATCATCGGCATTGCGGCGGTGGCCCTGGCGGCTGTGGTGGTGATCGTTCTGGCGGTCAGCCTGCTGGGCGGCGCAGGCGGGGGCGGCTATGGCGACTATACCTCCAAGCCGATTCTGTCGCTTTTCGACAGCAGCGACAGTGAGCGGATTTACTATTGCGGCGGCAAGGAGATCGGCGCGGCGGAGACAGAATACACACTCTGGAACCAGGACGGCTCCGTGGGCGTGTTTGTCAACAACGATGGCGAGCTGTGTGTCATCACCGCCAAGGGCATCGACGTGGTGGCAGACGACGTGGGGCAGTACCAGCTCTCCGCCAACGGCGCGGCCCTGCTCTATATCACGGAGGACTACGACGTCTGCTGGTACGATGTGAAGAAGAAGTCCAGCACCACCCTGGAAACCGGGGAGGACGGGGCGCAGCTGGGTCAGCCGGCCCCCGACGGCTCCGCGGCGGTCTTTACACTCTACGACGGCGGCGACTATGAGGGCTTCACCTGCGGCAGCAATAAAAAGCCGGTTTCCATGGGGGAGGGGCTTGTTCCTTTTGCCATCTCCAACAAGGGCAGCTATGTCTACTACCTGAAGGTCAAGTCCGGCAGCAGCAGCGGCACCCTCTACGTCAGCAAGGGCAGCAAGGGTGAAGGGGAGAAGCTTGCCAGCGACTACTACATGAACAGCGTTCTCTTCAACAAGGATGCTACCCAAATGATGTTCAACAATGACGGCAAAACCTACTTGACCGTAAAGGGCGGGGAGAAGAACAAGGTATTCAGCTCCGCAGTCTACAGTATGTTTACCCCGGACTACACTGTGGGCAGCAGCGCTGGCGGCGTTGTTCCGGTTTCCGATCTGCGGGGCCAGACCTACTATACCAGCGGCGGCGTGTACTTCCTGGACAGCAAAGGGGAGTCAAAAAAGATCACCAGCGATTTTGACGGCTTCGCCCTCTCCGAGAGCGGATCCAACCTGATCTACCTGAAGAAGGGCGATCTGGTGAAGGTGACCAACCTGGCTAAGGGCACCGAGGAGGACCTGACTGATGAGGGAGACATTTTGAGCTTTCAGGCTGCCGGGGATCTCTCTGTTGTGTACTACCTCAACCGGGACGGTGAGCTCTATTACCAGAAGGGCAGCGGGAAGCCGGTGGAGGTCGGCGACGATGTGGACTCCTTCCTCATGGTTCCCAACAGCAAGACCTGTGCAGGCATCAGCGACGGGCAGCTGTTTGTTACCACCGGCGGAAAATCCACAGGCACTCCCCATGATCTGGATGATGTGACCAATTTCGGCGTTCAACGGGGTGTGCTGCTGGTCTGTCAGGACGCCGGTGGCGGGAGCGTGGACATCTATACCATGTCCGGGGCCGACCCCAAGCTGCTGGTGGAGGATTTTGAAGGGTATATCGACTGAATCACGGAACCTGGGGGACCTTCGTCTCCCGGGTTCTTTTTCCATCCCCGCCTAGGGGTTGTATTCCGAAAAAAAGTATGTTAAAATGCAGACAATCCCCAGGAAAGGAGGTTCCGCCATGTCCAATACACCAGAGGAGCGGACCCTTGATCACCAGTATATGCACGAGCACGGCATCCCCCACGAGCACGGCCATGGGCACACCCACAGCCACACCCAAACCCGGGCGGTGGTCAACCGTCTCGCCCGGGCCATTGGACACCTGGAGCGGGTGAAGGCCATGGTGGAGGAGGGGAGGGACTGCTCCGAGGTCCTCATCCAGCTCTCCGCCGTCCGCAGCGCCATCAACAACACCGGCAAGGTCATCCTAAAGGACCACCTGGAGCACTGCATCGCCGACGCCATGGAGTGCCGGGACAAGGAGGCCATCGACGAGCTCAACCGGGCCATCGAGCAGTTCGTGAAGTGACCGCGCGGGGAGGGACGTTTGTTCCGCAATTCCTGCCGAATGGCCGCTTGCCGGAAAGCTTTTGGCGGAAAATGTCCGATGTTGGGAGATTTGACTAAGTTAGCAGCTCCTATTTTGGGCATTCCTACGAATTTTTGAATTTCCCGGAAAATCTCCAGAAAAAGTCCCCCGTGGGGGGATTTTGCACTTGCTTTTTCGGC
>JAAWHO010000106.1 GCA_022795905.1 Oscillospiraceae bacterium | reverse complement strand
GGCGGAGATGGAGAGATTCGAACTCTCGATACCCTTTTGGGGTATACACGATTTCCAATCGTGCGCGCTCGACCAGCTACGCGACATCTCCACATAGTTACTCGATCCAGATAAATCTATTTCATTTCTGCTGTCTGACAGCGAAGATTAGTATATCTGCTTTTGCCCGAAAAGTCAAGAGAAAATTTCTAAGTTTTCCCCAAAATTTTCTCACCGTGCCCACGCAGCCGGAGAGCCCGGCTCTCCCGCAGGAGAACCGGGCCCTCCGGCCTGCGCTCAGCGCCCCATGGTGTGCTTGACGGAGCTGGCGGCGGAGTCCACCGCGTCGGTCACCGCCTGCATGGTCTTACCGGCGGTGGTCCGCTTCCCCCTGCCGGTCCGCAGGGCCATGTCCGCCGCTACGCCGGCCACGGCGCCCAGCGCCATGCCCTTGACAAAGTTTTTCATTTCCATTTCATATGCCTCCTCTCGGTTCTGCCCTTAGTATGGCTGGCTGGCCGGAAATTAAGCGAGCAAAATCCATCATTTTATTTGCTAAATGCTGTCATATCCTATATAATGAAAAAAACAAGCGAAAAGGAGCGTGTCCCATGACAACCAAACTCTACCTCATCCGCCACGCCGAGGCGGAGGGCAACCTCTTCCGGGTAGCCCACGGCCAGTACGACAGCAACATCACCCCCAGGGGCTACCGGCAGCTGGCCTATCTGCGCCGCCGGTTTCAGGACATCCGCCTGGACGCGGTCTACGGCAGCGACCTGACCCGGGCCCACACCACGGCCTCCGCCCTGTACGTCCCCAGAGGGATGGACTTCCATCCCGCCCCCCTGCTGCGGGAGATCTGCCTGGGGGCTTGGGAGCAGCAGAGCTGGGCGGAGCTCCAGCGCTGGGACCGGCAGATGTACATCGACTTCAACAAGCGCCCCGACCTCTGGCACGCCGAGGGGGCGGAAACCTTCGCCCAGGTCCGGGACCGGATGCTGGAGGGCGTGCAGAAAATCGCGGCGGAAAATCCCGGCCGCACCATTGCCGCCACCAGCCACGGCGCGGCTCTGCGGGTGCTCCTGGGGACGCTCCAGGGGCTGAGCCTGGCGGAAATCGGAGGGACCCCCCACGGGGACAATACCGCTGTCTCCCTGCTGGAAATCGAGGACGGGAATATCAGGCTGCTCTTCCGGGACGACAACAGCCACGTTCCCGCCGCCGTCTCCACCTTCCGCCGTCAGAGCTGGCACAAGGACGACGCCGCTACCGAGCCGGGCCTGTGGTTCCGGGTGGTCCGGGAGGACGGCGAGAGCCGCGTCGTGGAGGGGCTCCTGGACGAGGAGACGGCGGGGAGGCTGTCCGTCCGCCCCGAAGGGGAAATGCTCCGCATCGACGGCTACGAGATGCTCCCCGCCCTCCGGGGCCAGCGGTACGGCGTCCAGCTGCTGGGCCAGGCGGTGCAGTACGCCCGGCGCATCGGCAGGGAGACGCTGGTGCTGACCTGCGGGGAGGCGCTTTCCGGATATTTTGCCCTCTACGGCTTTGCGGTCACTGACCGCCAGGGGGCCGATGTGGAGATGAAAATGGATCTGCGGCCCACGGTCCGGGAGATCCCGGAGCTCGCGGCGCTGGAGAGCTAGGGGGGCGCATCCGCTGTGACACGCAGAAGATCCCGGCTGACGGGGCTGCTTCTGACGCTGCTCCTGCTGGCCGGCTGCGCCGCGCCGCCGGACCGCTCCGGCCAGCCGGACACCCCGGAGGCGCGGCAGGCGGAGTTCCAGGCGTTTCTCTCCCAGGCCAACCTCCGCCACAAGGCCTCCTGCGGCCTCCCCTTCGCCATTTACTTCCCCGGGAGCTGGACGCCGGACCTGGACAGGCTGACAGGCCAGCTCACCGGGGAGGAGATGCTGTCCCTGGTGCGGGTACCCTATGACCGGCCGGAGGCCGTCACCGCGCGGGAGGCGGAGGAGGATATCGAGGCCGCCTTCCTGCTCCTGAAGCACGCCTATGCCGCCTACGACTATTTCGGCGGGGACGCGGTATTCCTGCCCATCCGGGATGCCGCCCTGGCGGATCTGCCTGAGGAGGGGGACGTCACCAGACAGATGCTGGAGGACATCCTGGCGGCGCGGCTGGCTCCGGTGGTAATTGACGGGCACTTCCGGGTCGGCTCCACCCGCCTGTGGAACAGCCACGCCAGCTACACCTATTATGTTCTGGGACTTTTCTTTGATGATACGGAGGGGCTTCCGCCCGAGCTGGTCAAGCCCACCATCGACAGCGAGGGCCGTATCCGGTTCTGTCTGGCCGCCGCGGCCACGCCGGAGGAGGCGGAGGCGCTTCCCGCCAGTCTGGAAATCAAGGGGGAGACTGTCGCTCTGAACTGGACAAGGGACGAGCCGCTTGAGCCGGACCGGACGGACGTATTCACGGAGGGCGCCCTGGCGGACGGGACGCCGCTGCTGACGGCGGTCCGCATGACCTGGCGCACGGAGGAGCAGAGGGCGCAGATTGAGCGCCTGGCGTCCTGCGGGGAGGAGTACGCGGACGCGCCGCTGCTGGTCTGGGACCTCCGGGGCAACAACGGCGGCAACAGCGAGCCCTTCTACAACTGGTTCCAGGGATACACCGGGCAGCCTCCCGCCGTTCGGCGCACCATAGCGGCAAAATTCAGCGACCTCAATATCTTTGCCGCGTCCCACCAGGAGAGGGAACCCGACTTTCTGCCGGAGAAGGTCTGCTGGGCCTGGCGGCACGACGCGGGGCGCTGGCTGCAGAGCGATAATCTCGTTCTGGCGCTCCAGGACAAGGGGACCGCCTCCGCCCCGGAGCTGGGAATTACCGAGCTGTATACCAGGGAAAATACCCTGTGTATCGGAAGCAGTACCTATGGGGCGCTTATGACGGCCTACAACTATTTTTTCTATCTTCCCAATTCGGGACTGAGCCTTTATCTGGGAACTTATATGATGATGCGGATAGACCGGACAAGCCGGGAATGTACCGGGCTCGCGCCGGATCTGTGGGTGCCCTCCGGGGACGCGCTGGACGCGGCGGAGAGGTTAATTGCCTATTATGGGCTGGCGGCAGAGGGGTGACAATTCTCGCCTGCCTGGAATGGCTGCTGGAGAATCTTCCCCTAATCGACAGGCTTGCCGCTGCGAGCACGCTGTCGAAGGAGGAGGAGGGTTCCGCATTATTGAACGAAATGCCCGAAAAGATGGATTACAGATTGAAAATACCGCTGCTGTATCGGCAGTTCAAGCTGGAACAAGATTCGCCCTCTCGCCCCCCTTGTGAAAGGGGGGAGGGCCACCGCGCAGCGGTGGCGGGGGGATTCCTGCACCGCAGTTCTGTATTGCGCCAGATTTCCGGTAGATGGAGGTTCCCTGCGACGAATCCCACCACCACCGGGCTTCGCCCGGCGGTCCCCCTCCCTTTCACAAGGGAGGCGAGAGGACTCTGCAGCTCTGTTAGATAGCGGTTCTATCGGAGCTTTCGGCCCCGCTCTGCCGGAACGGACAATCTGCCCTGTACGCAGCCCGACACATTATGACAATCACTATTAGCAAAACCAATTCATCAGGAGATAAACCATGGATACATTCAATTTTCTTCCCGTCAGCAAAGAGGATATGCAGGACAGAGGCTGGTGGTACTACGACTTTCTGGTAGTGACCGCCGATGCCTATGTAGACCACCCCAGCTTCGGCACGGCCATCATCGCCCGGTGCCTGGAGGCCGAGGGCTACCGCACAGCGGTGCTGGCCCAGCCGGACTGGCACAGTGCCGACGCCTTCCGGGCCATGGGGAAGCCCCGGTACGGGGTGATGATCGGCGGGGGGAACATTGATTCCATGGTGGCCCACTACACCGCCGCCAGGAAGCGACGGTCCTCCGACGCCTACAGTCCCGGGAACCGGATGGGCCTGCGGCCCGACCGGCCTACTATCGTCTACGCCAACCGGGCCAGGGAGGCGTTTCCGGACACGCCCATTATCATCGGGGGCTTGGAGGCCAGCCTGCGGCGGTTCGCCCACTACGACTACTGGGACGACAGGGTCCGGCGGTCCATCCTCTTTGACGCCCAGGCGGACCTGCTGGTCTACGGCATGGGGGAGCGGGCCACCCGGGAGATCGCAAGGCGGCTGTTCAAGGGGGAGCCGGCGGAGAGCCTGACCGATATCCGGGGCACCGCCTACGCCGCCAGAGAGCCGGCCTGCGCCTTTGAAGCTGTCTCCGTCCCCTCCTTCGAGGCCGTCTGTGCCGACAAGCGGGACTATGCCCTGGCCACCAAGGCGGAGTATGAGGAGCACGACCCCATCCGGGGCAAGGCCATCCTCCAGCGCCACGGGGACAAGGTCCTGGTGGTCAATCCCCCCGCCATGCCCCTGTGCCGGGAGGAGCTGGACTTTGTGGCGGAGCTGCCCTACGCCAGGGAGGTCCACCCCATGTATGATTCCATGGGCGGCGTGGCGGCTATCGAGGAGGTCCGCTTCTCCGTCACCCACAACCGTGGGTGCTTCGGCGGGTGCAATTTCTGCTCCCTGGCCTTCCACCAGGGACGGATGATTACCTCCCGCAGCCACGAGAGCGTGGTCCGGGAGGTGGAGGGCTTTGTCCGGGACCCCAAGTTCAAGGGCTACGTCCACGACGTAGGGGGGCCGTCGGCCAACTTCCGCCATCCCAGCTGTAAACAGCAGCTGAAAAACGGCCTGTGCAAAAACCGCTCCTGCCTGGCCCCGGTCCCCTGTAAAAATCTGGACCCCAGCCACGGGGACTATTTGGCCCTTTTGCGGAAGGTCCGGGCCATCCCCGGCGTGAAGAAGGTCTTTGTCCGCAGCGGCATCCGCTTCGACTACCTGCTGTGCGAGAAAAACAGCGAATTTCTCTCCGACCTCATCAAGCACCACATCTCCGGCCAGCTGAAGGTAGCCCCGGAGCACTGCTCGTCCCGGGTGCTGGACTATATGGGCAAGCCCCATTTCGAGGTGTACGAAAAATTCCGGGAGAAGTACCAGCGGCTTAACCAGCGCTATGGCCTGGAGCAGTACCTGGTGCCCTACCTCATGAGCTCCCACCCCGGATGTACTCTCAATGACGCGGTGGACCTGGCGGTATTCCTCAACAGGACGGGCCGCCAGCCGGAGCAGGTCCAGGACTTCTACCCCACTCCCGGCACCCTGTCCACCTGTATGTGGTACACGGAAATTGATCCGAGGACCATGGAGCCGGTGTACGTGGCGAAAAGCCCCCATGACAAGGCACTCCAGCGGGCCCTGCTCCAGTGGAAGCGGCCGGAGATGAAGCGGCTGGTGGTGGAAGCCCTCCACAGGGCGGGAAGAACGGACCTTATCGGCTACGGGAAGGACTGTCTCATTCGCCCTCTGGGCGGGAAAAGGGAGGAGCCGTCCCCCGCCAAATCCCGCCGGGAGCCCCCCGAGAGGAAAACGCGCCAGAAGAGAAGCGTCCGCAGGCGGCGGAGCTGAAATATAAATTTTGCGTTTTAACTGTTGATTATTATCCAAATCTGTACTATACTGAGGTCACGGCAGCACATATTGGTATGTGCCTGATTTGATGGGAGGATAAACGATATGAAGTACAACAGAACCTATAACTTTTCCGCCGGACCTGCTACAATGCCGGAGCCCG
Source organism: Oscillospiraceae bacterium (assembly GCA_022795905.1). GTDB lineage: Bacteria > Bacillota > Clostridia > Oscillospirales > Oscillospiraceae > Pelethomonas. The sequence continues at coordinate 743 of JAAWHO010000106.1, read as the reverse complement.
TTCTGGAGGAGATCCGGGATGAGATGATGAACTACCGGGGCTCCGGTATGTGCGTGATGGAGATGAGCCACCGCTCCCCCGTTTACCAGCAGATTATCGACGAGGCGGAGCAGGACCTGCGGGAGCTGATGGGCATTCCCGACAACTACAAGGTGCTCTTCATCCAGGGCGGCGCGACGCTCCAGTTCGCCATGATCCCCATGAACCTGATGAAGAACGGGGTGGCCTGCTACGTGGAGACCGGCGCGTGGTCCAAGAAGGCCATTGCCGAGGCCAAGAAGTACGGCGACGTCCATGTGGTAGCCTCCAGTAAGGACCGCAACTACAGCTATGTGCCCGACTGTGACAATCTGGACATCCCCGAGAACACCGACTACGTGTACATCTGCGAAAACGAGACCATTCACGGCGTGACCTGGCCCAAGCTGCCCAACACCAAGGGCCATGTCCTGGTCAGCGACCAGAGCTCCATGTTCCTCTCCAAGCCCTGCAACGTCTCCGACTACGGCCTCATCTACGCCGGCGTCCAGAAGAACGTGGGCCCCGCCGGCATGGTGGTGGTCATCATCCGGGAGGACCTCATCCGCGACGACGCCGAGCTGGACCCCAAGACCCCCCTCTACATGAGCTACAAGACCCACGCCGACAACGGCTCCATGTACAACACCCCCAACTGCTGGGCCATCTACTGCTGCGGCAAGGTGTTCAAGTACCTCAAGAGCATCGGCGGGCTGGAGGCCATG
>JAAWHO010000105.1 GCA_022795905.1 Oscillospiraceae bacterium | reverse complement strand
CAGGCCATCGAGGCGGCGCGGCTGGACGCGGACTCCGTTGGCGGGGTGATCCGCTGCTTTGCCCTGGGCCTGCCCGCCGGGCTGGGGGAGCCCATGTTCGGCGGGGTGGAAAACCGGCTGGCGGCGGCCCTCTTCGGTATTCCCGCCGTCCGGGGGGTGTCCTTCGGCACGGGATTTGACGCCGCCGGGATGCGGGGCAGCGGGCACAACGACCCCTTCGTCATGGACGGAGACCGGGTTTCCGCCCGGACCAACCACGCCGGCGGCGTGCTGGGGGGCATCACCAGCGGGATGCCCCTGGTGGTCAACATTGCCGTCAAGCCCACCGCCTCTATCGCCCGGGAGCAGGATACGGTGGACCTGGAGAAAAGGGAAAACGCCCGTCTGGTCATCCACGGGCGGCACGACCCCTGTATTGTTCCAAGGGCGGTGCCGGTGGCGGAGGCAGTGACGGCACTGACGGTGTTGGATATGCTGCTGGAGTGACCTGGTTAAAAAGCTTTCGCTTACAGCGCGGTAAAAGGGGAAAAGTGATACAATGAAGTATTTGATAAAATATTTTATAGATTTTGCAGTGCTGATTTTCCTGTATGCTTCCGTCTTTTTCAGAAGGTGGAGGTCCCAGGGCAGAGACGTTCTGTTTGTCAACACTCTCATGTATGCTTATCTCTCGGCAGTGCTCTTTTTTACCATGATGCCAGTGATTGTGTCCATCCCGTTCCTGCTGGACCACCCCTATAAGCCCATGAATCTTGTGCCGTTTATTGACGTTTCTTTGAGGAGAGGGGATTTTTTCAGGCAAGTGGGCTTGAATATCATTATGACTATGCCCTTCGGGTTCCTGTTTCCTCTGACCAGGGACAAAAAGGCCAAATTCAGCGCAACGGTGTTTTCCTGCTTTTTGATGAGCTTGGGTATCGAACTCCTACAACCGTTCTTCGATCGCTCTGCGGATGTCACGGACCTAATTACAAATGTAATCGGTGGGGTGCTGGGATATGGATTTTATGCTGTTTTTAAGCCAATCACCTTTTGGGTTTTAGAGCGTTTGAAAACCAGATGACAGGCTGTTTTGCAATAAATTCCAGTTTATTGAGACATTCATACAAGCAGCTCACGAAATCTCCGATCAAAAACAAATCAGAAACAGAATATTGGGAGGACAATTATCATGAATCTACAGGACTGCCGGGAGCGACTGGACCAGATCGACGGCCAGCTGGCCGCCCTCTTCAAGGAGCGCATGGAGACCGTCAAGCTGGTGGCGGACTACAAGAAGGAGCACAACCTCCCCGTCCTGGCCTCGGGCCGGGAGCGGGACATCCTCTACCGGGTGACGGGCCTGTGCGGCCCGGAGCTGGAGGAGTACACGAAGATTCTCTACAGCACTCTGCTGGAGCTGAGCCGGGACTACCAGGAGAACCGGCTGTCTACCGGGGAGTCCGAGCTGTGCCGGGACATCCTGGCCTCGCTGGAGTCCACCGGCGAGTTCCCTAGCCGGGCCGTGGTGGCCTGCCAGGGGACGGAGGGGGCCTACTCCCAGATTGCCTGCTGCAAGATGTTCTCCCTGCCCCAGATTATGTACTTCGGCCGCTTTGACGGCGTGTTCCGGGCGGTGGAGGCGGGAATGTGCCGGTACGGCATCCTGCCCATTGAGAACTCCTCCGCCGGCTCCGTCACCGAGGTCTATGACCTGATGGAGAAGTACAACTGCAAGATCGTCCGCAGTCTGAAGCTGAAGATCGAGCACCGGCTCCTGGCCAACCCCGGTACTAAGCTGGCGGATGTGAAGGAGGTGGTGGCCCACGAGCAGTCCCTGAACCAGTGCGGTGAGTTTTTGAAGAGCAGCGGCGTAAAGGTCACGGTCTTCTCCAACAACGCCGCCGCCGCCAAGTATGTCGCCGAGAGCCAGCGGACGGATCTGGCCGCCATCGCCTCCGAGAGCTGCGCCGACCTCTACGGCCTGCGGGTCCTCAGCGACCATATCTCCAACACGGACCACAACTACACCCGCTTCCTGTGCATCTCCAAGTCCATGGAGATCTTCGACGGGGCCAGCCGGATCACCTTCGTCACCTCCACCGGCCACCGGCCCGGCTCCCTCTACAACCTGCTGGCCAAGTTCGCCACCCGAGGGCTCAACATCACCAAGCTGGAGAGCCGCCCCATCCCCGGCAAGGACTTTGAATTCCGCTTCTATTTCGACGTGGATGCCTCGGTGCGAAGCCACGACACGCAAACCATCCTCAGCCAGCTGGAGAAGGAGGACTTTTTCACCTTCCTGGGGGCGTACAGCGAGGTGTTTTAGATGGAGTACGGCCTTTTGGGCGAGAAGCTGGGCCACAGCTTTTCCCCCCAGATCCACAAGGCCCTGGCGGGCTACGATTATCGGCTGCTGCCCACCCCCAGGGAGGAGGTGGAGGGACTATTCCGCAGCCGGGGCTTCAAAGGGCTGAATGTGACGATCCCCTACAAGCAGACGGTGATCCCCCTGTGCAGCGAGGTGGACCCCAGGGCCGCCGCCATCGGCGCTGTAAACACCGTGGTCAACCGGAACGGGAGACTCACGGGGTACAATACGGATATTGACGGACTCATCTACCTGGCAAAGCGGGCCGGAGTGGATATGGCGGGGAAAAAGGTGGTGATTCTGGGCTCCGGCGGCACCAGCCGCACCGCCCGGGCCGCCGCCGGGGAGCTGGGGGCGGCGGAGATTGTCACCGTCTCCCGGAAGGGGGAGGATAATTACGAAAACCTCTCCCGCCACGGCGATGCCGGGGTCCTCATCAACACCACCCCCGTGGGGATGTACCCCAACGGCGGCGTTTCCCCGGTGGATCTGGCCCTGTTCCCCCGGCTGGAGGGGGTGCTGGATGTGGTGTACAATCCCCTGCGGACTGCCCTGCTGATGCAGGCGGAGGAGAGGGGAATTCCCTGCTCCTGCGGCCTGCCCATGCTGGTGGCCCAGGCCAAGCGGGCCGCCGAGCTCTTCACCGGAGAGGATATCCCCGACAGCCGCCTGGAGGAGGTTATTACCGCTCTGACGGCCCAGGTGCGCAACGTGGTCCTCATCGGGATGCCCGGCTGCGGCAAGAGCACCGTGGGCCGGATGCTGGCGAAGCGGCTGGGGAAGAAATTCCTGGACCTGGACTATCAGATCACCACAGAGGCCCGTATGTCCATCCCGCAAATCTTTGCCGAGAGGGGCGAGGAGGGCTTCCGGGATATGGAGAGCGGGCTCGCTCAGGAGCTCGGCGCCTGCACCGGCTGCGTCATCAGCACCGGCGGCGGCATAGTCGCCCGCCGGGAGAACTACGCCCCCCTCCACCAGAACGGGGTGATTGTCCATCTGACCCGGGACCTGGAGCGGCTGCCCAAGACGGGGCGGCCCATCTCCCAGAGCACGGACCTGCGGCAGCTCTGGGCGCGGCGGGAGCCGCTGTACCGATCCTTTGCGGACGTGACGGTGGACAACAACGGCTCCCTGGAGGAGACCCTGGAGCAAATTGAAAAGGAGCTGAAGGCACTGTGAAGCTGCTGTTTCTCAACGGGCCAAACCTGAATATGCTGGGCATCCGGGAGCCGGATATCTACGGCCGGCAGACCTACGCCGACCTGGAGAATTATATCCGGGATTTCTGCGGGGAGCTGGGAATCGACTGCGAAATTGTCCAGTCCAACCACGAGGGGACCCTGGTGGACGCCATCCAGGCCGCTTACGGAAAAATGGATGGCATTGTCATCAACCCCGCCGCCTACACCCACACCAGCGTGGCCCTGCTCGACGCGCTGAAGGCGGTCATGCTTCCGGCGGTGGAGGTCCACCTGTCCGACGTCAGCAAACGGGAGGACTTCCGGCAGATATCCTATGTCCGGCTGGCCTGCTGCAGGACCGTTGCCGGGTACGGCTTCGAGGGCTACCGGCTGGCGGCGGAGCACCTGCTGTCCCTGGAAAAGCAATAACCTTTTTCCCCGCTCTCTCATACAATAGCCCTGTAAAGGAGGCTGTTGTCATGGAAAATCAAGTCAATCCCGCGGCGGTTCCGTCCGCTTATGATTACCGTCTGTACGACCGCATCTGGCGGCGGGTGTCCCCGGAGCTGGACCCCTACCCGGAGGTCCGGGCCGCGTCGGCCCCGTCGGCCGCCCGGGCGGAGACGCCTCATACGATTCAGGTCTCCCCGACCGCTCAGAACACCCAGGCTGCCCGGAGCGCTCAGGCCGCCCAGACGACCCAGGCCGCCGCGCCGGCCCCCGCCGGCGGTACGGTCTCTGCCGGGGGCGGTCTGGAGGGCCTGCCCGGCGCGGACGCGAACCCCTGCTGCATGGGCACCCAGGCTCAGGTGTCCGTGGGGGTGCTCACCGGCTTTATCGAGGAGGAGGCGGCCAGCCGGCGGCACTACCTGATTCTGGCCCGGCACACCCGCTCCCAGCAGGCGGCGGCGCTGCTGCGGACCTTCGCCGGGGAGAAGCAGGAGCTGGTCCAGCGCCTGCGGGCGGCCTACTTCCTCATTACCGGGGCGAACTACATCCCCGCCGTCATGGTCGAGCAGCTGGGCTGCCGTCCCCTGCCCGATATGCTGCGGGACGTGTACCACCAGGAGGCCTGTGACGGGTACAACTACGAGCGGGCCGCCGACGAGGCTGCGGACACCTGCCTGACAAAGCTGTTTGAGGAGCTGAGCAAGGCCTCCTACAGTCGGGCGGAGCAGGTCCTGGCCCTGCTGGGCAAAATCATCCGATAACATAACATCATCTACAAAGGAGAGATACGTATGCTGCAAGATCGCGCGCAGGCGCTGGCGCTGCTGCGCCAGTACAACAAGGAGCCCTTCCACCTTCAGCACGCCCTGACGGTGGAGGCGGTCATGGGCTGGTATGCCAGGGAGCTGGGCTATGGGGAGGAGGCGGACTTCTGGTCCATGGTGGGCCTTCTCCACGACATCGACTTCGAGCAGTGGCCGGAGGAGCACTGCCAAAAAGCTCCGGAGCTGCTCCGGGAGGCCGGGGCCGACGAGCGGCTTATCCACGCCGTGGTGAGCCATGGGTACGGCCTGTGCGCCGACGTGGAGCCGGAGCACGAGATGGAAAAGGTGCTCTTCGCCGCCGATGAGCTGACGGGGCTCATCGGGGCGGCGGCGCTGATGCGGCCCAGCAAGAGCGTCCAGGATATGGAGGTCAGCAGCTTAAAGAAAAAGTTCAAGGACAAGAAGTTCGCCGCCGGGTGCAGCCGGGATGTGATCCGCCAGGGGGCGGAGCGCCTGGGGTGGGAGCTTGAGACGCTCTTTGAGCGGACCCTGGAGGCCATGCGGGCTTCGGAGGCGGAGATCGCCGCTTCTATGGCTTCTCTGTAGATTTGAGGGGGGACGGGCCGCTCCGCAGGGGCCGGCCCGTTTGTCGAGATCTTTGACGCTCGCTGCAAGGCAGTATCCGATTTTTCATCGGATACTGCCTTTTTTGCTGCCGAAACGCCGGCGGAGGACCGTAGAATTCGCCGCCGCCTTGGGGTATGATATTGCCGACATTATCGAAGGGAGGTACGACCACGATTACAGGGAACATATATGGGTACATCCGGGTCAGCGCCAGGGACCAGAACGAGGACCGGCAGCTCGTCGCGCTGCGGGGAATTCCGGTTCCGGAGAGGAATATCTTCACGGACAAGCAGTCGGGGAAGGACTTCAACCGTCCGGAGTACAAGAAGCTGGTCAAAAAGCTCAAGCCGGACGACCTGCTCTACGTCAAGAGCATCGACCGGCTTGGGCGCAGCTACACAGAGATTCAGAATCAATGGCGCATTCTCACCAAGGAAAAGCAGGTTGACATTGTGGTGCTGGATATGCCTCTGCTGGACACGCGGCGGGGGAAGGACCTGATGGGGACCTTCCTCAGCGACATTGTGCTGCAGGTGCTGTCGTTCGTGGCGGAGAACGAGCGCACCAACATCCGCCAGCGGCAGGCGGAGGGCATCGCGGCGGCAAAGGCCCGGGGCGTCCGCTTCGGCAGACCCCCCAGGCCGCTCCCGGAGGGCTACCACAGCGCCTACCGGCGGTGGAAGGCCGGGACGATCACCGGCTCGGCCGCTGCCAAGGAGTGCGGGATGCCGCTGTCCACCTTCCGCTACCGGGCGGAGCTCTATGAAAAATCTCTGCGGTAATAAGGGGCATTTTTACAAAAATGTGTACTTTTCTGCAAGGACAGGCAAGTATTTTTATTATGACCAGAATACCATAAAACGGAAGCTATTTCAATCCCTTTCAAGCAAATTCTGCACACGAAAAATACCCGGCAGAAAAGTACGCCTTTCAGCAAGCGCGGGTGCCGCGGACAAGAAAGGAGTACAGGCAATGAACAAAGAGCGGGCGAAGGCGCGGCTGACGGAAGAAACGATTGAGCAGTTCCTCGCCAGCCTGCAGGAAAAGGGG
>JAAWHO010000104.1 GCA_022795905.1 Oscillospiraceae bacterium | reverse complement strand
CTGTCGCTGAACACCAGATAGTGGGGCCCGGTCTCGCAGGTCACATTCACCCCTCTGGCCTTGGCCTTTCGGATGAGGTCCACGCTCTCCTTGGCGGAGACGTGGCAGACATGGTAGGCGCACCCGGTCTCCGCCGCCAGCTCCAGGTCCCGGGCAATGGGGCCCCACTCGCTCTCCGAGCAGATGCCCCGGTGGCCGTGGAGACGGGCATAGTCCCCGTCGTGGATATAGCCGCCGTTTAGAAGGCTCTCGTCCTCGCAGTGGGCGGCGATGATTTTGCCCAGGCGTCTGGCCTCCAGCATGGCCGAGCGCATCATCTCCGGGCTTTGGACGCCCTTGCCGTCGTCGGAGAAGCCGGCGGCATAGGGGGCCATGGCCTCCAGCTCCGCCAGACGCCGCCCCTTCTCCCCGATGGTGATGGTCCCGTAGGGGTGGACGTTCACCACTGCGTCCCGGCGGATGATGGACAGCTGCTCCTCCAGATTTTCCAGGGTGTCCGGCGCCGGGTTCAGGTTGGGCATAGGGCAGATATGGGCGTAGCCCCCCCGGGCGGCGGAGAGTGTCCCGGTGCGGACCGTCTCCTTATAAGAAAATCCCGGCTCTCGCAGATGAACGTGGACATCAACGAAACCGGGAAAAACAGCGGCGTTATGAAGATCAATGGAAACGGGGGAAGAAAGGTCCTTGGAAATGGAAACGATACGGCCCTCACGGACCGCGATGTCGGCGCAGCGGAATCCGCTGCCGTCGGGCAGCATGGCGTTTTTCAGAACACAGTCCACAGATAAGCTCCTTTCCGACCGGTCCGGCCTGCGGGGGTTACAGGACACATTCCCTGAAATTTATCTGTAATAGTATATCGGAGGAGCGTGGGCTTGTCAACAAGAAATTTTTCCCAACTTCAATTCGGCGGGCCCCAATAAGATATGCCCTTTTCTCGCCGCCGGAACGGCGGTTGATTTTTCCCAGGAAATCAGGTATGATACATTTACCCCCGCACAAGCTCGGGGAACCGGAGAAGAAACGAGGAGAACAACATGATTATTACCCAAAAAAAGCCGAAGGAGGAGCTCCTGGCCATGCTGGAGGGGGTCACAAAAGTGGCCCTGGTGGGCTGCGGCCAGTGCGCCTCCGCCTGCCAGACCGGCGGGGAGAAGGAGCTGGGCGAGATGAAGGCCTTCCTGGAGGAGAACGGGAAGGAGGTGGTGGGCTCCGTCCTGCCTGACGAGTGCTGCCACAAGCTGCTGGTGAAAAAGGACCTGAAGGCCGTCAGGGACGCCGGGGCCGAGGCCATCGTGGGCCTGAGCTGCGGCGACGGGGTGCAGACCGTGGCCGACAACGTGTCCATCCCCGTCTATCCCGCCAACAACACCCTGTTTTTAGGCCAGATTGAACGGGTGGGGATGTTCAACGAGTACTGCAGGATGTGCGGGGACTGCGTGCTGGGCTCCACCGGCGGCGTGTGCCCCATCACCCGGTGCGCCAAGAGCCTGGTCAACGGGCCCTGCGGCGGGCAGAAGAACGGGAAGTGCGAGGTCAATCCGGACAACGACTGCGCGTGGATTCTCATCTACAAGCGGCTGGAGGCCACCGGGCAGCTGGACAAGCTGGGGCAGACCCGCCCGGACAAGGGCCACGCTGGGGCCGCCTACCCCAGGCACATCAATTTGAGGGAGAAGAGAGCATGAGTGAGCTGAAAAGAGCCTTGGAGAGCGGCGCGTTCGCCGTCACCGCCGAGATGGCCCCGCCCAAGGGGTGTGATTTTTCCGAGCCCATGGAGGCCGCCGCCCTGCTCAAGGGCAAGGTCCACGCCGTCAACGTGACGGATATGCAGTCCGCCTGCCTGAAGGCGTCCTCCCTGGGGCTGTGCGTCCATCTCAGGCAGGCCGGGGTGGAGCCTATTTTGCAGATGACCGGCCGGGACCGGAACCGGATGGGGCTTATGGCCGATGCACTCTCCGCCGCGTCCTTCGGCATCGACACCGTGCTGGCCCTCACCGGGGACCACCCGGCGGTGGGGGACTGCAGGGATGCCAAGCCGGTCTATGACCTGGACTCCGTGGGGATTCTGCGGATGCTCTCGGAGATGGAGAGCACCGGGAATGACTGCGGCGGGAACGCCCTGAGCGGAAGCGCGCCTGTGTTCTTCAAGGGCGCGGCGGTGACGCCGGTCTATGAGCCGCAGATTTTGCAGCTCAACAAGCTCCGCCAGAAGGTGGAGGCCGGGGCCCGGTACATACAGACCCAGGGGATCTTCGACCTGGACGAGCTCAGGCGCTTCCTGGAGGCCGTGGACGCGGCGGGGATCCAGGTCCCTGTCATGGCCGGGATCATCCCCCTCAAGAGCGCGGGAATGGCGCGGTTCATGAACGAAAACGTCCCGGGCATCGCGGTGCCGGAGGAGATGATCGCCCGGCTGGACGCCGCCGCCGCAGAGGGGAAGGAGAAGGGCGTCAAGGGCCTGCCGGCTAAGCTGGGCATGGAGCTGGCGGCGGAGATGATCGCCAGGATTCAGGACGAGCACATCTGCCCCGGGGTCCACATCATGGCTATCGGCGCGGAGAGGAATGTGCCGGCAATTCTGGAAATGGCCGGGGTCCGGCTGTAAGCGCAAAGGGAGGAGAGCTTCGCGTGGATTGACCCGGACAGCGTGAAGCTGGCCAAGATGGACGCGGACAGCCAGATCTCCATCAACAAGGACGGGAAGGATCTGGAGATTGTTCTCACCTCCGGCCGGGTGTTCTTCCGGGTGACGGAGCCTCTGGAGGAGGACGGCGTCCTCAGCGGGGATATCTACACCCGGATGGAACTCAGGCGCGTCTCCCAGACGGGGACGCCTCCCGTGACGGCGCAGCCCCGGGAGTAGGACGCGGGTACCGCAGCAAGCCGCCCCGGCGAGAGCCGGGGCGGCGTTTATCTTTTCGGGATTACAGGGGCCTGTACGCCTCAATGCCCATATCGTCAAAGGAGGGCATATCGAAGTAGATGCGCAGGGCCATATCAATCAGGGGCATAACCGTCACCGCGCCGGTGCCCTCCCCCAGGGCCATCCCCAGCCGCAGCAGGGGCCGCAGGCCCAGGGCTTCCATCACCAGGGCCGCGCCGGGCTCGGCGGAGAGGTGGGAGGGCAGCAAGGCGTCCGCCGCCGCCGGGCACAGCCGAACCGCCGCCAGGGCCGCCGCGTTGGAGATATAGCCGTCCAGGACCGCCGGGACCCGGTGGAGGGCGCAGCCCAGGTAAAAGCCGGCCATGGCCGCGATATCAAAGCCGCCCACCTTGCACAGGACGTCGATGGGGTCGGCGGGGTCCGGGCGGTGGAGGGCCAGGGCGGCGTCGATGACCTGGATCTTCCGGGCCAGCCCCTGGTCCGAGAGGCCCGCGCCCTTGCCGGTCATGTCCGCCGCCGGACGGCCCAGGAGGGCGGCGGCGACGGCGCTGGTAGTGGTGGTGTTGCCGATGCCCATCTCGCCGGCGGCCAGGAGGGTGTACCCCTCCCCTGCCAGCTCCCCGGCCAGGGCCATGCCGTCCAGCAGGGCCTGGACCGCCTGCCAGCGCTCCATGGCCGGCTCCCGGGAGAGGTCCCGGGTGCCCCGGGCAGTCTTGATGGAGCGCAGGCCCTCCACCTCCGTGAGCATCCCGGCGTCCACCGGGAACACGTCGGCTCCCGCCGCCCGGGCCATGCAGCAGACGCTGGACCGGCCGGAGAGCATATTCCCCGCTACCACGGCGGTGACGGAGCTGTCGGTCTGGGTGACCCCCTGGGCCACCACGCCGTTGTCGGCGCAAAAGGCCGCCACGGCCTTCCTCAGGTCCCGCCGGAGGGGGGCGATGCCGGCCATCCGGGCCACAAGGGGCTCCAGTTCCCCCAAACTGCGCAGGGGCTTGGCCACCGCGTCCCAGTGGCGCAGGGCCTGGGCGGTTCGCTCCGGGTCCGCGCCGCGAATGGCCGCCAGGGCCTGACGGAGCTGCCGCTCGCGCTTTTCCGCGTCCATCCTACAGGCCGAAGGCGCCCAGGTTCACGCCGCCGCCGATGCCGTCCATGGTCTTGGTCATGGCCTCGTCGGCCTGGCGCAGGGCCTCGTTGACGGCGGAGAGGACCATGTCCTGGAGCATCTCCGCGTCGTCGGGGGAGAGGGCCTCGGGGCTGATGGTCAGCTCGGTGAGCTCCTTCCTGCCGCTGCAGACGGCCTTTACCGTGCCGCCGCCTACAGAGGCGGAGAAGAGGGTTTTCTCCACCTCCTCCTGGGCCTTTTCAATGTCCTTCTGCATCTTCAGCAGCTTCTGCTGCATCTGGGCCTGCTGGCGCATCATGCCGCCGGTGTTCATGCCCGCCGCGCCGCGGGGGAATCCGCCTTTTGCCATTGTGTTTTCTCCTTTATTCTTGTGGTATTTCTCCGCAGCCCTCCGGGGCCGCGGCTTGCTCCTATTTTACGATAAAGCTGTCATATTTCCCGCCCCGGCGGATAAGCTCGTCCAGCTTGTCCGGGGGAGGTCCGTCCGCCGGGGAGCTCCCGGCGGCGCCGACGATAAATTTTACCTGGACCGGACGGCCCAGATGCTCGCCGATGAGGCGCTGGATCTCCGCCGCCGCCTCGCTGCCGTCCAGGGACTCCTTGGTCAGCTCGTCCCCGCAGTAGATTACCAGCGCGTCCCCCTCCAGCACGCCCCGGGCGTCGTCCAGCATGAACTGGTACATGGGGGAGACATGGTTTTTAATCGGCTCGATGAGCTCGTCCCACAGGCGGCTGTCAGCGCCTGCCGGGGGGGAAGCGGGGGCCGGCGCAGGGGCAGGGCTTGGGGCCTGCCTCGGCTTCGGGGGCCGGGGCGAGGGCGCTCTTGCGGGGGGCGGCTCGTCCTCCGGCGGAGGCGGGGCGTCCTCGTCCCCGGGAATGGGCGGGGGCTCCCAGAAAAACAGTTCGTTCTCCGGAGGCGGAGGCGGGATGGGAGCCGGGCCGTCTGCGGAGGGCGGAGCCGCCTGGGGCTCGGGAATCGGCTCCGGCTCCGGCTCGGGCTTGGGCGGAGGGGCGGGCCGGGGTTTGGCCGGGACGGGAGCGGGCCGGGAAGCCGGCGCCGGCAGTCCCCCCTCCTCCAGCCGGGCGATTCGAGCCGCCAGGGCCGCGGTGTCCCCGCAGAGGGTCTCGTCGCACAGCCGCATGAGGCACAGCTCCGCGTCCGTGCGCCGGTTGACGCTCAGGGGCAGGGCCGCCGCCGCGGCCTGGAGCTGGCCGGTCATATAGATGAGCCGGGTGGGGTTCAGCCCCTGGGACAGCCGGTCCATGGCCGCCCGGTCAAAGCCGCCGGAGAGCAGGGCCTCGCCGCCCTGGGGGGCGGTCATGTGAATAAGCAGGTCCCGGGCCAGGGTGGACAGCTCCCCTAAAAGAGCGCCCACGTCCTTCCCGCCGCTGTACAGTTCCTCCAGCAGCAGCAAAGCTCCCGGCACGTCCCGCCGGAGGAGCAGGTCCATCAGCTCCGCAGTCCGCAGGTTCCCCGTCAGGCCCAGTACGTCCAGCACCCGCTGGCTGTCCACGACGCCCCCCGCCGCGCCGCACTGGTCCAGCAGGCTCAGGGCGTCCCGGAGGGCCCCGTCGCTGAGCCGGGAGAGGAGCTCCGCCGCGTCCTGCGTCAAGTCCATCCCCTCCTGGCCGGCCACGTAGGCCAGCCGCCGGGCGATGTCCTGGGGCTGGATGCGTTTGAAGGCGAAGCGCTGGCAGCGGGAGAGGATTGTCGCCGGGACCTTGTGGAGTTCGGTGGTGGCCAGGATGAAAATGAGGTGGGCCGGAGGCTCCTCCAGGATTTTGAGGAGGGCGTTGAAGGCCGCGGTGGACAGCATATGGACCTCGTCGATGATGTACACCCGGTAGGTCAGGTTGGCGGGGGCGTAGATGGCCTCGTCCCGGAGGGCCCGGACGTGGTCCACGCCGTTGTTGGAGGCGGCGTCCAGCTCCAGCACGTCCAGCAGGCTCCCGTTGTCGATGCCCTGGCAGGCGGGGCACCGTCCGCAGGGGTCCCCGTCCGCAGGGTGCTGGCAGTTGACGGCCTTGGCCAGGATTTTGGCGCAGGTGGTCTTACCGGTGCCCCGGGTGCCGGTGAAGAGGTAGGCATGGCTGAGCCTCCCCTCCGCCGCCTGACGGCGCAGGGTGTCGGTGATGTGCGCCTGCCCCACCACGTCGGCGAAGGCCCTGGGCCGCCACTTGCGGTACAGCGCTTGGTACATGGGCGCCTCCTCCTTCTCGCGTTTACAGAAAAAAAGCGGCCGAAGGCCGCATATCCGTAATTTTTGGTTGAAACACCGTGGAATACCCTCCGCAAGCATCCGCTCCGGACCGGCGCCCTCGCGGCACATTTCCTCCCGCTTAATGCTGCTCGGTTCCCCGCCTGACATGGTTCACGGGCCTCCATTGCGCGAGACCGGAACATCAACACGGATGCCTGCGGAGGATATTCCACGGCGTCCTTTGCATTATACACGAAACCCGCCCGGAATTCAAGAGGAAATTCCGCGAAACTTCAATTGGAAAATGTCAAGGGTTAAATGCAGAAAAATCTAAAATTGTTTTTTGTGCATTATTTACAAAAGCAGTTCTACCCCTTCAATCCCTGCCCCCTGGGCAAG
>JAAWHO010000103.1 GCA_022795905.1 Oscillospiraceae bacterium | reverse complement strand
ATCGCCCGGGCCCTCATCGCGGGGCCCGACGTCATCTTCGCCGACGAGCCCACCGGCAACCTGGACAGCCGGAGCGGCGGAGAGGTGATGGAGCTGCTGAAAACCGTGGGCAAGGAGATGGGCAAGGCCCTGGTGGTCATCACCCACGACAGCCGCATCGCGGCTATGGGGACCCGGCGGCTCACCATTGTCGACGGGGTACTGTCGGAGGTGGGGGCGGAATGAAACACTATCACACCCTGGCTCTGAAGGAGCTGCTGGCCCAGCGGGTCACCTCGGTTTTGATTCTTCTGGCTATCGTTCTCTCCACCATGATGACGGCGGTAATCGGCCAGTCCATCGGGGTCCTGTCCGCTATGCGGCAGCAGCAGGCCATCGCCATCGGCGGGAACCGCCACGCCGGGTTTGTCCAGATGGACGAAGCGCAGGTGGAGACGCTGAGAAGCGACCCCAGGCTGTCCTTTGTGGGCGCCTATATGGTGCTGGGCAGCGCGCGGCTGGACAACACCCTGCTCCTGGGCCTCAGCGAGTTCCAGGAGGATGTGCGCGCCGTCTACCCCGCCATTTCCGCCATAAAGGAGGGCCGCCTGCCCCAGGCCCCCATGGAGCTCGCCCTGCCGGAGGATGTGCTGGGCTATCTGGGCTTCTCGGGAGAGCTGGGGGACACCCTGACCCTCTCCCTCTCCAAGGCCCTGCGCCACGGGGTCATCACCCAGTCCTATGATTTTACCGCGGATTTTACCCTGGTGGGCATCACCGAGAGCAACTATCTCCACTACGCCGCCGGGACCATCAACGGCATCGTGGGGCCGGGGACGGTGAAGGCCCTGCTGCCGGAGGAATACCTCTACTACAACGTGGATATCCGCGTGGCGGACAGAGGCAGCTTCCAAGCCGTTATGGACGATCTGGTGTCCGCTTTGAACGTCCATGAGCTGGACACCACGTACAACGTCCCCTATCTGAACGCCCTGGGCATCCGGTACAGCGCGGAGGCCGCCGATGTGACGGACATCTCCGAGGCCGGGTTCCCCTTTATGACGGCGGCGGGAATATTGGTAGGCGGGCTCATCCTGCTGGCGGCGGGGCTGGTCATCTACAACATCCTGAAAATCGCCGTTTCCCGGCGCATGACCCAGTACGGCGTTCTCCGGGCCATCGGCGCGGACAGGAGCCAGCTCTACATCCTGGTGGCCGTGCAGGTCCTGCTGCTGTGCGCCGTGGGAATCCCCATCGGCCTGCTGCTGGGAATTCTCTCGGCCAAGGGCATTCTCACCGCCGCCACGGGGCTGCTTTCCCCGGAGATTTTTCTGGCGCGGGACGCCGGAGAGCTCAACCGCCTGATTGCGGAAAACAGCGGCGGAAAGGGCCTGTTCCTGCTGGCCAGCGCCGCCATTACCCTGGTATTTTCCATGACCGCCGCCCTTCCCGCCGCCCGGTACGCGGCCAGGGTGGCTCCCACCGCCGCTATGGCGGGGAGCCGGGTCAGAATCAGGCGCAGGGACCGCAGAGTGAAGCGGAGCCGCAATTTCGAGGCGTTTTACGCCCGGCTCAATCTGAAGCGCAGCCGGGGCCGCACGGCCATCACGGTCCTGTCCCTGGTCATGAGCATCACCGTTTTTATCGCCCTCCAGGGGGCGGTGGGCCTGCTGAATACCGCCGGGAGCGGGGTGGCGGAGCACTACGGGGACTACTCCATCACCAACGAGACGGTGGGCTTTTCGCCGGAGGAGTACCAGGCCATGCGGGACGACCCCCGGGTGGCGGAGCTGACCGCCATGCAGTTCTCCCTCTACGAGCAGGGGACCGGCGGCTACCCTGTGGGCATCGAATTCGGACGCCCTCTCCAGCCGGCGGAGACGTTTCAGGTGCTGGGGCTGAACAGCGCCTATTGGGACCGGGCGTTTTCCTCTTTGCCGCCGGAGGTGCTGGAAAAGCTGAAGGCCGGGGAGGGCTGCATGGTCCGCAATCCTCTGCCGCTGACCTTTGAGGGCCAGGAGATTCCCCGCACCACAATTCTGACGGGAGAGAGCGTCACCGTGGCCGGGCGGGAGCTGGCTGTGCTGGATACCCTGGACGGCTATGACGGCTATCTGAGTGTCGGAAACAACGGCTTTATCAATGGAGTACAGATTATTGTAAACGAGGAGCTGTATGCCGCCCTCACGGGGAAAACCGCGTATAACGAGCTGCTGCCCACCCTGGCGGAGGGCACTGACCGGGCAGAATTTGACGGGACGGTGGAGGCCCTGGCGGGGCGCGTCCCCGGCACCCTCTGGCTGTCCTATGAGGACACGGACCGCCAGCTGGCGGAGAGCTTCGCCCAGATCCGGCTCCTGGCCTGGGGGCTGATCCTCTTTGTGGCGTTCATCGGCCTGCTGAACATCATCAACACCGTTTACACCAATATCCACACCCGGGTTGCCGAGATCGGGATGCAGCGGGCCATCGGCATGAGCGCGGGGAGCCTGTCCAAGATGTTTTTGTGGGAGGGGGCCTATTACGGAATGATCGCGGCGGCGATCGGGAGTATCGCCGGGTATATCTGCACGATTTTTGTGGAAGCCGCGGTGACAGACGAGCTTCGGCTGGTTACTGTGCCGGTTATTCCTATTCTGGAAGCGGCGGTGCTTGCGATAACCGCCTGCCTGCTGGCGACCTGCATCCCGCTGAGGAGAATCCGCAAAATGAGCATTGTAGATGCCATTGAGGCCGTGGAGTAATGCGCGCATGGCCCTATCGTGCGGCACAAAGGAGCGCCCTCCGGTGGGAGGGCGCTCCTTCTGTTTGATTTCCGCTTTAGCCCGGAGGCCAGGTCATATCCCGCCCGGCCAGCACATGGAAGTGAAGGTGGGGCACGGTCTGCTGGCCCGCCTCGCCGATGTTGGACACCACCCGGTAGCCCGGCCCGGCAAAGCCCAGCTCCTCCGCCAGCTTTGCGATCACGGCGAAGATATGCCCGACAGTGGGGGCGTTTTCCTCCGTGACGGCGGAGACGGACTGGATGTGGGCCTTGGGCACCACCAGGAAGTGGGTGGGCGCCTGGGGATTGATGTCGTAGAAGGCGTAGCAGAGGTCGTCCTCATACACCTTATTGCTGGGGATCTCCCCGGCAATGATCTTACAGAACAGACAGTCGCTCATAGCTGATCTCTCCTTTCCGTGGGCTCGAGCCCGAGCACATCGTAATATTCGTCGGAATAGGGCACGCTCCCCGGGTCAAAGGCGGCCTGCATCTGCCTGACCGGCGCAAAGGGGGCGGCGGGGGTCTCGTCCTGGAGCAGGCCAAGGGCCTCAAAGTCGATCTCCAGAGCGCGGAATTTCGCCAAATCGTCCCTGGTCATAGGGCTTTAGTCCTTGTATACCGCCTTGATGGCCTTATAGGTCATATAGCAGTCCAGCTTGGCCACAACCTCGAAGGGTGCGTGCATGGCCAGCACCGGCACGCCGGCGTCCAGGGTGTCAATGTTCCGGTCGGCCATGAAGGCCGCCACGGTGCCGCCGCCGCCGGCGTCCACCTTGCCCAGCTCCGCCATCTGCCAGATGACGCCGTCCCGGTCGAGGAGCCGGCGGGCCCGGGCCACCACCTCGGCGGAGGCGTCGCTGGCCCCGCCCTTGCCCCGGCTTCCGGTGTATTTGCAAAGGCCGATGCCGTAATTCAGCCGGGCCCCGTTGCGCTTTTCGAACACCTCGGGGAAGCTGGGGTCAAAGGCCGCGGTCACATCGGTGGACAGGCAGAAGCTCCTCTCGATGCAGGCCCGGGCGGCGACGCCCTGGTCCTCGCACAGGTCCTCGATGAAGGTGTCGAAGGCCCGGGTCTTCATCCCCGTCACGCCGGTGGAGCCAATCTCCTCCTTGTCCGCCAGGATGCAGACAGCCGTCCGCTCCGGGGCTTCCTCCAAATCCAGCATGGCCCGGAGGGCCGCGTAGCCGCACACCCGGTCGTCGTGGCCGTAGGCCCCGATCATGCTCCGGTCCAGGCCGATGTCCGTGGCGTTAGCCGCCGGCACCGCCTCCAACTCCGCGGAGATAAAATCCTCCTCGGTGAAGCCGTACTTCTCATAGAGCAGCTTCATCACCGCCAGCTTCACCCGGTCCTTCTCCTCGCCCTCCATGGGCTCGCTGCCGATGAGGAGATTGAGCTGCTCGCCGGTAATGCCCTCGGCCAGAGTCTTTTTGTTCTGCTCCGCGCCCAGGTGGGGCAGCAGGTCGCTGATGACCAGCTTGGGCTCGTCCCCCTCGCCGATGGCTACCCGGACGGTGCTGCCGTCGGCGAGGGCCACCACGCCCCGGAGCTCCAGGGGGATGGCCACCCACTGGTACTTGCGGATGCCGCCGTAATAGTGGGTCTTGAGGTAGGCCAGCTCGCTGTCCTCGTAGAGGGGGTTGGGCTTGAGATCCAGCCTGGGGCTGTCGATGTGGGCAGCGGCGATCTGCACGCCCTCTGCCAGGCCCTTCCGGCCGATGACCGCCAGCAGGAGCATCTTCCCCCGGTTGTTCACATACACCTTGTCGCCGCTCTTGAGCTCCATGCCCCGCTTATAGGGCCGGAAGCCCCGGGCCTCGGCCAGGCGGATGCCCTCGGTGACGCACTCCCGCTCGGTCTTGCCGACGTCCAGAAATGCCTTGTAGTCCTCGCAGTAGGCGGTCATAGCCTCCCGCTCTTCCGCTCCCAGGCGGTCGTAGCCGTTCTTCGGCTCGCGCAGGAGCTTCTCCTTCCACTGTTTCGCGTCCATTGTTCAAGCCTCCATGTCTCCAAGTATTTGCATAAAAAGATCCCGAACCTGCCGGTCAAACTCCGCTCTGCTCTCCGCTCGGTTCTCCAGGAAGCAGGAGCAGCGGGCCCGGTAGAAGCTGTCCGGCTTCTGGGCGGCGATCCGGGCCTGTGCCCGGGCCTCGTCCAGGCCGTCCCTTGCCATGACGCGCCGGCGGCGGACCATGGGGTCCGCTGTGATCGCCACTGTACAGCCGCACAGCCGGTCTATCCCCGATTCTACCAGATTGACAGCGTCTATGGCAACCCCTCTTTGGGAACAATTTTTAATTTTTTGTTCAACAGCGGCGTACATCGCCGGATTGACAATGCCGTCCAGCTTCTCCAGCTCTTTTCTGTCGCGGAAGACCCGCTCCGCCAGCCGCTTCCGGTCCAGGCTCCCGTCCGGCAGAAATACCGGGCCGAAGGCCGTCTCCAGCGCCTGGCGAAGCCCCTCGTCCTCCCGCAGCCGCTCATAGTAGAGCCGGTCGCAGTCCACAATCTCAAACCCCAGCTCCGCGAGAACCCTCAAGGCCGTGGTCTTTCCCGCGCCGGTGGGGCCGGTGATGCCGATGACCGTCACGCCTCTCCCTCCCCCAGCTCCACCACCTGGAAGCCCGCCGCTTTCTTCAGCCGGTTGGCCACCGCCAGTCCCAGGCCGCCGTCGCCGGGGCACTGGGCGAAGATGGCGGTCACATCCGTGCGGTCGAAGGCCCGCAGCGCGTCGAACACCCGCCGGGCCTGCGCCGCCGCGTCCCCGGAGGCGCCGATGGTTTCCACGGTGCCGCCGGGGAACTGCCCGGCGTACTCGTCAAAGCAGATGACGCCGGTATGGTCCCCCATTTTTTCCCGGATATACCGGGCTGTCCGGTCCCCGGGACCGGTGAGAACCGTCACCGGGGCCCTGGGGGCGTAGTGGCGGTACTTCATGCCGGGGGCTCTGGGCTTCTCCCCTGCGGCCAGGGGGGAAACCACCGCCTTGTCCACGGCGATCTCTCCCAGCACCTCCTCCAGAGCCTCCAGGGGCAGTCCGCCGGGTCGCAGGAGCCGGGGGACGGGGGCGGTCAGGTCGATGATCGTGGACTCCACCCCTACCCCGCATGGCCCGCCGTCTACGATGGCCTCGACGCGCCCGTCCATGTCCTCCAGCATATGCCGGGCGCAGGTGGGGCTGGGCCGGCCGGAGCGGTTGCCGCTGGGGGCTGCCACAGGGCGGTCCAGGGCCCGGAGGATTGCCAGAAACACCGGGTGATTGGGGCACCGGATCCCCACGGTCTCCAGGCCGCAGGCCACCGCGTCAGGCACGATCTCCCGCCGGGGGAGAATCATGGTCAGCGGTCCGGGCCAGAATTTCTCCGCCAGCAGGCAGGCGGCGGGCGGGATATCATGGCAGTACCGCTCCAGCCAGGACACGTCCGGGATATGGAGGATGAGGGGGTTGTCCTGGGGGCGGCCCTTGGCCTCGAAGATCCGGCGCACCGCGTCCGGGTTCAGGCCGTCGGCCCCCAGGCCGTAGACCGTCTCCGTGGGAATGCCCAGCAGGCCGCCGTCCCGGAGGACGGCGGCGGCGGTTTCAATGTCGTTTGCTGTCAGAAGCTTGGTTTCCATTTGATTGATCCAATTCCATTTTAATAAAATTGTAGATGCCGCCATTGGTCCGGACCTTCTCCTCTCCAATGATTTGAAAGTCCGCCCGCTCATAGACGGTGACAGCCCGCCGGTTGAAGGAGGCGACGCTCAGCCGGACCGCCGGGGGCGCGAAGCGCTCCTTCCTTCATAGTGCTGGCTTTTTCGGAAGCCGCCTGCGGCGAATCCCCCCGCCGCGCCTCCGGCGCGGCCCTCCCCCCTTTAACAAGGGGGGCAAGGGGATTGAGCGTTCCCCGGGTTGATCCACCTGACGAAGGAGCGCGGGGATGCACAGCAGTCCCTGAGGTGATTCGCCCTCTCGCCCCCCTTGTTAAAGGGGGGAGGGCCGCCGGGCTTCGCCCGGTGGCGGGGGGATTCTCCCAAGGGCTGCACC
>JAAWHO010000102.1 GCA_022795905.1 Oscillospiraceae bacterium | reverse complement strand
GTTCGACTACACCAAGGGCTACAAGTTCTCCACCTACGCCACCTGGTGGATCCGGCAGGCCATCACCCGGGCCATCGCCGACCAGGCCCGGACCATCCGGATTCCGGTGCATATGGTGGAGACCATCAACAAGGTCATCCGGGTCTCCCGGCAGCTTCTCCAGGAGCTGGGCCACGACCCGTCCCCGGAGGAGATCTCCGAGGAGATGAATATGCCGGTGGACAAGGTCCGGGAGATTCTGAAGATCGCCCAGGAGCCCGTGAGCCTGGAGACGCCTATCGGTGAGGAGGAGGACAGCCACCTGGGGGACTTCATCCCCGACGAGGGGGCCAGCGAGCCCAGCGAGGCCGCCAGCTTTACCCTGCTCAAGGAGCAGCTGGTGGACGTGCTGAGCACCCTGACGCCCCGGGAGGAGAAGGTTCTCAAGCTCCGCTTCGGCATCGAGGACGGCCGGACCCGCACCCTGGAGGAGGTGGGGAAGGAGTTCAACGTCACCCGGGAGCGCATCCGGCAGATCGAGGCCAAGGCCCTGCGCAAGCTCCGCCACCCCAGCCGGAGCAAGAAGCTGAAGGATTTTCTCAACTGATCGGATCGATAAAGCCGCCCTTTCCAAACGGAAAGGGCGGCTTTGCTGATGGAGGAGGCGGGCTTACGCCTTCTTCACCACAGGAATCCAGACCTCGTACTTCGCGTTCTGGGGATCGGCGTTGAGGTAGACCTCGATATCGGGGGCGCTCCCATACTCGTAGCCCGAGCTGGGCAGCCACTCCGTCAGGATTCGTCTCTCCAGCTCCTGGAGGGACCGGTTGGTCCCCTCGCCGGGAAAGACCGCCCATGTGGCGGCGGGGACGGTATACTCCTCAAAGCCCTCCGCCTCCTGTGTGCTGGCGGCGGCCACATAGTAGCGCCACTCCCCTTCATTTGGACAGTGGCAGACTCCCAGAATCCCCATAGGCTGGCTGTTCATCTTCCCGCATAGCTTCTCCAGCGTGCCGTCCGCCGCAACCCGGCCCCAGAACTGCGGGACCGTCTGAAAGCTGCTCTCCATATCCCTCTCAATAGCTGCGGACACCCCCACAACGCGGAACGCCTCTCTCTGCTCAATCCTGTACTCCATTTCTTCTGCTCCTTTAATCATAATTGTAAAGCGCAGGGGCGGATAGGATTTGACCGCCGCCCCCTCCTCCCGGACCGCCGAGGGCGCCAGGCCGTGGACCGACTGAAAGGCCCGGTTGAAGGCCGTAGGGGACTGGTAGCCGTACTTGAGGGCCACATCCAGCACCCTCTCCCCCGACTGGAGATCCACTGCCGCCAGGGACATCCGCCGCCGCCGGATATACTCCGACAGGGACACCCCCGCCATATAGGCGAACATCCGCTGGTAGTGGTAGGCGGAGCAGCAGGCGATCTGCCCCAGCCGGGCATAGTCGATATCCTCCGTCAGGTGGTCCTCAATATAGCGGATCGTCTCGTTCAGTCCGTCAACCCATTCCATTTTGTTTTCCTCCCTGTGCTTTCTTATTTGATGATAGCATCCTCGCCGGGACTTGTCCTCTCTTTTTCCGCACGGATGGGAGAGGCCAGGCCCCCGGTACTGTGTGACCCGGAGCCTCAGCCCCCGGTCGCGGGCAAGCTGAATAATATGCTCTGTCCCCCGGCTCCCGCCGTCCCAGAAGGCCGCCAGCGCGTCCGCCTTTTCCACCATTTTCCGGTTCCGGACAACGCCCGCACCCCGCCCGTACCGCCGCCAGTCCGGCGGAAAATACTCCACGGCATATCCACGGCTTTTCGCGTATTGTTCCCCCAGGCTGTCGGCACCCCTGGCCTTCCCGCAGAAAATTGTGATTTCATCCTGGATATTCTCCAGAAATTGGTCCACTGTCCGCTCCAAAAGCGCATAATCATCAAAATCCCGGCCTCCGGCTATGATTAAGTGATACATACCGCTCTCCTTATATCATATTTTATTCCATACATTATGTCAATTTACTAATCTGTTTTTATTATAGCAAATGGGATAAAATATAACAAGAGGGAGGTGTCGGTATGGAAAAATTTGTGCCCAAAAAACCGGAGAAGGAAACAATAAGCGTGCGGATTTCCACCTCGCTGCTTCAAAAGGTGGAGGCCAAGGCCGCAGCCGCCGACATCAGCCGAAACGAATTTATCATGCAATGTATCCTTTACGCAATGGACCATTTAGGTGAGTCCTCAGAATAAAATCAGAACCGCCTTGTCGGAAAAGATTCGCCCTCTCGCCCCCCTTGCTAAAGGGGGGAGGGCCGCGCCGCAGGCGTGGCGGGGGGATTCCAGCACCCAAGGCCCCGTCCAGCAGAAGATTTCCGGTAGACGCAGATTCTCTACAACAAATCCTCCAACTGCACTTCCCCATATCGACAGATTTTCGATAGAAGAAGGTGCACTGCGACGAATCCCCCCGCCACCGCTGCGCGGTGGCCCTCCCCCCTTTAACAAGGGGGGCAAGAGGATTGCGCGGCCCTGTCAGACAGCAGCTCTATCGGCCCATTTTAACACGCAGAACGCCCCGCCATCCGGCGGGGCGTTTCTCATTCAGTCTTCGTCTCCGAAAAACTTCTCATGGACCGCCCGGACGGCGGCCACGGCGTCGTTCTCGTCAATGAGCACAGAGACGCGGATCTCACTGGTGTTAATCATCTGAATGTTGATATTCGCGTCGTACAGCGCCTCGAACATCTTCGCGGCCACGCCGGGGGTTGTCATCATGCCCGCGCCCACAATGGACACCTTGGCGATCTTGTCCTCCACGGTGATATGGTCGAAGCCCAGAGACTCCTTCTGGTCCTCCAGGACCTTCACGGCCTCCTCCACGTCCGCCCGGGGCAGGGTGAAGCTGATATCCTTCGTCTCCTCCCGGCCGATGGACTGGATAATGGCGTCCACATTGATATGGGCCCGGCCCAGCAGGGAGAAAATGCGGAAGGCCACGCCGGGACTGTGCTCCAGGCCCACGACCGCGATCCGGGCGATGCTGGTGTCCTTTGCCACACCGGCGATATTTGTCTTTTCCATCTTGACAACCTCCTTGACTTTCGTGCCGGGCTTCCGCTCCAGGCTGGACACGACTTCCATATTCACATGATATTTTTTCGCTAACTCAACACTGCGGTTGTGGAGCACCTGGGCCCCCTGGCTGGCCAGCTCCAGCATCTCGTCGTAAGTAATGGCCTCCAGCTTCCTGGCCTCGGGGCAGACCCGGGGGTCGGTGGTGTAGACGCCGTCCACATCGGTGAAGATCTGGCACAGGTCCGCGTGGAACGCGGCGGCCAGGGCCACGGCGCTGGTGTCGGACCCGCCCCGGCCCAGGGTGGTCACGTCGCCCACCCGGTTGACCCCCTGGAACCCGGCCACCAGGACGATCTTGTTCTTATCCAGCTCCCGCCGGACGCGCTCGGCGTCGATCCGCTTGATCCGGGCGTCGGAGTAGGTGCTGGTGGTATGCACCCCCACCTGCCAGCCGCACAGGCTGATCACCGGCAGGCCCATGCCCTCCAGGGCCATGGCGCACAGAGCGATGGAGATCTGCTCCCCGGTGCTCAGGAGCATATCCATCTCCCGCTTGGAGGCCCTGGGGTTGATCTCCCTGGCCTTTTCAATCAGATCGTCGGTGGTGTCCCCCTGGGCGGACAGAACCACCAGCACATGGTTTCCGGCTCTATAAGTATCGGCGATGATCCCGGCCACGTTCCGGATGCGCTGGGCGTCCCGGACGGAGCTGCCGCCGAATTTCTGCACGATTAAACTCATCAGGATAACTTCCTCTCTATGGAAAATGTGGGACCGCCATTCCCGCCTGCGGCGGGAACAGCCGTCCCGGCGGTCCGAAGGACCGTCTGGGGACCATTCTATTATAGTGCCCCGGGGACAAAATGGTTATTCCAGCACAGGCAGCAGCGCCGCTGCCCCCAGTCTCTCCGCCAGGGCCCCGGCCTCCCCGGCGGTCAGAACGCCGGTCAGCGCCGCGCCCCCCTCCAGGACCTCGCACCCCGCCGGGACAGGGAAATCGCCCCGGAGATACCACCGCATGGGCAGCTCGCCGAAATCCGCCAGGTCCGCGCCCTCGCTCCAGCCCAGGCTCCGGCGCTTCTCCCGGTGCTCCAGGGCGTCGATGACGTCGCCCATAACGGCGGAGGCGGTGGGCAGGGAGCCGGCCCCCTGGCCGTAGAACATGACCTCGCCCACGGCGTTGCCCCGGACCATGATGCCGTTGAACACGCCGTCCACCCCGGCGATGAGGCTGTCGGAGGGGATCAGGTGGGGCGCCACATAGGCGCACTGCCGCCCGTCCGCCAGCTTCACGGCCCGGCCCAGGAGTTTCACCCGGTACCCCGCGCCGCTGGCAATGCCCACGTCCTTCAGCTCCAGGCCGCTGATGCCCTGGGTAGAGACCTTCTCCGGCGGGACCTCCCTCCCCCAGGCCAGGTCGGAGAGGATGCAGATCTTCCGGCAGGCGTCTACGCCCTCCACATCGGCGGCGGGGTTGGCCTCGGCGTAGCCCTTCTCCTGGGCCTCCCTGAGGGCCTCCTCGAAGGAGATCCCCGCCTGGACCATCCGGGTGAGGATATAGTTGGTGGTGCCGTTGAGGATGCCCGCGATCTCCTCGATCTCGTTCCCGGCCAGACACTGGAACAGGGGGCGCAGCACCGGGATGCCGCCGCCCACGCTGGCCTCAAAGAGGTAGTTGACGTTCTTCTCCCTGGCAATATCCAGCAGCTCCCTGCCGTGGGCGGCCACCAGCTCCTTGTTGGAGGTGACCACACTCTTCCCCGCCAGCAGGGCCCGGCGGGTGAACTCCAGGGCCACCTTGGCCCCGCCGATGGATTCCACCACCACGTCCAGCTCCGGGTCGTTCTCCAGGACGGAGAAATCCTTGACCACCTTGTCCGCATAGGGATTTCCGGATAAGTCCCGCACGTCCAGAATATACTTCAGGCAGAGGGGCTCCCCAAGCCCGGCGGCAATCCTCTCTCCGTTCAGGCGGAGGACCTCCGCTACGCCGGCTCCCACCGTACCGAAGCCCATAATCGCAAAATTCGCCATAGTTATTTCTTTCCTCCTCTATCCCAAGCGGACCTATCCCGCCAGAATTTCAAACTTGACCACACCCTCGGCGGCGGCGATCTGCCCCATCAGCTCCTCCAGACTCTCCTCCATCTCGCTGGTCTCCGCCGACACGGTGACGGCGGCGCAGCCGTTGGTTGGGATGGATTGGTTGATGGTCAGTATATTCGCGCCGCTCCCGGCAAAAATAGACAGGACATTGCTCAGCACGCCGGGGTTGTCCTTGAGCATGGTGTAGAAGGTGATAATCTGTCCCGACTTCATATTGTTGAAGGGCTGCACCGCGTCCTTATACTTGTAGAAGGCGCTCCGGCTGATGCCCACCTGCCGGGTGGCCGCCCCCACGGTGGATGCCTCGCCGGTCTGCATCATCCGCTTAGCTT
Source organism: Oscillospiraceae bacterium (assembly GCA_022795905.1). Taxonomy (GTDB): domain Bacteria; phylum Bacillota; class Clostridia; order Oscillospirales; family Oscillospiraceae; genus Pelethomonas. Next base: position 1,292 of record JAAWHO010000102.1, on the reverse strand, counting down.
CCGCTACCTTGATGAAAATTTCCGGCAGCGCCTCGGCCGCCACGATATAGTATTTGGTCTTTGTTCCCATTTGTAGCCCTCCTGCGGTCATATGTCCCTGTGCTGTGCCATTGTACCACATTATGCCCCGGTTCGCAACCGAAAACTTGTGGCCGATGTTGACAAAATTTTCTCCCTGCGGTTTAGAAAAGGAGTGCAGATTGTCCATATGCAAAATATAGATGTCTTTTTGAGAAGGACGATCACAACCCTGCTGTGGCTGGCGGGGGTGCTGGTGTTTTTCCGCTGTCTGCTCACGCCGCTGCTGCCCTTTCTGCTGGCCCTGGGGCTCAGCGCCCTGGCGGAGCCGACGGTGACGAAGCTCCGGCGGCGTCTGCGGGTACGGCGGAGCTTTGCGGCCGTGGCGGTGACGACGCTGGTGCTGGTGGTGTTCGGGGGCGGGATCGCGCTGCTGGTTTTGCGGCTGGTGGTGGAGCTGCGGGACTGGTCGGCGTCGCTGCCGGAGGCGGTGGCCCGGTTCCCGGCTGTGTGGAACGGCTTTCTCGACCGGCTGGAGCTCTGGTACGGGAACAGCCCGGCCTTCATCCGCTCGGCGCTGGACCTGCTGGCGGAGCAGCTGGAGCAGGAGGCGCCCTCCCTGGCGGGGAGCGTCGGGGAGTGGCTGATGGGGGAGGTGTCGGGGATCCTGGCCGCGGCGCCGAAGGCGGGGCTGTTTCTGATGACGACGGTGCTGGCGGTATATTTCACCAGCGTGAGCTATCCGGCCATCCTGGCGTTTTTGAAGCGGCAGCTGCCCCTGCCGTGGCAGTCCCGGTGCCGGGAGGCGGCGCGGTGCTTCCGCTCCACCATGCTCAAGTGGCTCCGGGCGGAGGTGCTCCTGCTGCTGGTGACGTTTGGCATCCTTTTGATGGGGTTTACATGGATTGGGATTGATTTTGCCCTGCTGGCGGCGGCGTTTACGGCCCTGGTGGACGCCCTGCCGGTGCTGGGGACGGGGACGGTGCTGCTGCCATGGGCGGCGGGGTGCTTCCTGCTGGGGGATACGCAGCAGGGGCTCTCCATCCTCGCGCTCTACGGGGCGGCGTTTCTGGCTCACACGCTGCTGGAGCCCCGGCTGCTGGCGGGGCAGGCGGGGCTGCCGCCTATCACCGCCCTGCTGGCGATGTATGTCGGGTTCCACTTTATGGGCGTTGGCGGGATGGTCCTTCTCCCTATCGTTCTCCTGCTGGCCAAGCAGCTCCAGGACGCGGGGGTTATTCACATTTGGCGATAAGAGGCAGGGGCGAAAGCCC
>JAAWHO010000101.1 GCA_022795905.1 Oscillospiraceae bacterium | reverse complement strand
CGCGTGTCCACCAGGGCGCAGAAAGAGGACCGTCAGCTCATCGCCATGCGGGAATTCGGCGTGCCGCCGGAGCGGATCGTGGTGGAGCGGCAGTCCGGGCATGATGACCATGCCCTGGATGGACTTTCTCCGGGTGCTGGCGGGCCGGTATAACGCCGGGTGGCTGGTGGCGGGCCACGACTTCCGCTTCGGCCACCGCAACGAGGGGGACGCCGCCCTGCTGGCCCGGGGGGCGGCGGAGCTGGGCATGGGCTGGGACATCATCCCCGCCGTGGCCGTGGACGGCGTGACCGTCAGCTCCACCCGCATCCGCTCGCTGCTGGAGGAGGGGCGGGCGGAGGAGGCCGGGCGGCTGCTGGGCCGCCCCTTCTCCATCGCCGGGACCATCGCCCACGGCAAGGGCCTGGGGTCCCGCATCGGCCGGCCCACTCTGAACCTGCTGCCGGGCGGGGACCAGCTGATTCCCGCCCGGGGGGTGTATGTGGCGGCGGCGGAGCTGGCGGGCCGGCGCTTTCCCGCTGTCACCAATGTGGGCGTGCGGCCCACGGTGGACCGAGACGGCGGCGTGACCGTGGAGAGCCACCTGCTGGAGGCGGAGGGGGATTTTTACGGCGAGAGCTGCCGGGTGTCCCTCCTCAAGCGCCTGCGGCCCGAGGAGGAGTTTCCCGGCCTGCGGGAGCTCCAGGCGCAGATTGCCGCCGACGCGGAGGCCGCCAGGGAGTATTTTCGAAAATTTCCTGAAATTCTCGGCGGTTTCCGGCCCTGAACAAGAGGTTCTGATGCAGGAATGATACATGGATCCGTACAATGGGTTCTATCCAAACAAAGGAGGACCACACCATGAAGCAATTTCTCTCTTTATTGCTGAGTATTCTGCTGCTGTCCGCTCTGGCTCCCGCCGCCCTGGCGGAGGAGGAGCCCCTCTGGACCAGGACGGAGGGGGACGGGGCCTATGTGACCATCCGGGTCCCGGACCCGGCGGACGCCAATGACCTGGGCTGGGCCAAGGCCCGTTACCGGGCCGTGCGCTACGCCGACACCAAGGAGCCGGTAGCCCTCTCCAGCGACCACTGGCAGGGGTATCTCTTCGCCACCGTCCCGGCGGCGGACGCGGCTCGGCCCCTGGAGGTCTTTCAGGGGGAGCGCTTCGACTGGACGGACATCCAGTATCAGAACGAGCCCATGGGGGCCAATCTTCTGTACATTCGCGGCGTGCTCCAGGGCGACAGCCAGGGGCGCTTGAACCTGGACCAGACGCTCACCCGCGCCGAGGCGTTTACCCTGCTGGTGCGCCTGCTGGGCCTGGAGCCCGGGGAGGACCCCGGCTACGCCGATGTGAAGTCCAGCGACTGGTTCTATGACGCCGTCTCCGCCGCCAGGGCGGCGGGACTTGCGGCGGAGGACGAGACCTTCCGCCCCAACGACGAGGTCAGCCGGGCGGAGTTCACCACCATGGTCTACCGCGCCTTCCGCGCCATTGGCTGGGCCCGGACTGTGGAGGGCACGGCGGCGGACCTGGATCTCACGGACGGCGGGAGCATCCCGGACTGGGCCCTGGAGGCCTATCTGGCTCTGGAGCGCTGCGGGCTCATCTCCACCGACCGGGAGACCCAGGAGGTGGACCCCACCGACGGCGCGCCCATTCCGGAGTACCTGGCGGAACCCCAGAAGGGCGCAACCCGGGAGGAGGTCATTAAGCTGCTGGAGGGCGCGCTGCGCTATCTGCCGGTGTATCCCTCCCAGGAGGCCATCGAGCTGGGCTTTGACCAGGCCATGCCGGTTATCGACGGCTCCACCTCCACCTATCCCTACACCACCGCCCTCTACGGCCGGTTCTTCCAGAACTACAGCGCCCACCCGGACTACCCTGAAAAGCACAGCAAGAGCCATGCCTCCTACGAGCGGCTTATCAACGGCGAGGCGGACGTCCTCTTCGCCGCCACCAAAGCCTCCAACGAGCTGGAGGAGCAGGCGAAAGCCGCCGGGGTGGAGCTGGAGTACATCCCCATCGCCTACGACGCCATGGTCTTCTTCACCAACGAGGAGAACCCGGTGAAGGGTCTGACTGTCGCCCAGCTCCAGGACATCTACGCCCGGAACGCCTACGACAACTGGAGCCAGGTGGGCGGGCCCGACGCCAAGCTCACGCCCTACTGCCGGAATACGGACAGCGGGTCCCACGCCCTCATGGAAGCGATGATCCTGGACGGCGGCACGCTCTCCGACGGCATCGCCCGGGGGAACGTCTCCACCGCCATGAGCACCGCCCTCACCGATGTGGCGGCGGCTCTGGAACGCGACCCGGCGGGGTACGCCATCGGATACAGCGTGTACTACTACTATCTGACTGCCGAGTTCATGATGGGCGACGTGACGGAGAACCGCCTGCACCTGTTGGCGGTGGACGGCGTGACGCCCTCCGACGAGACCATCGCCGACGGCAGCTACCCCCTCGCGTCCTATAACTACATCGTCCTCCGCGCCGGCGAGCCGGAGGACAGCCCCGCCCGCCGTCTGGCGGACTTCATGGTCAGCGAGGCCGGTCAGGAGGTCGTGGTCAACGCCGGCTTCGGCGCGCTGGCTAAGTAAAGGAAAGCATGATGAAAGAAAAAATACTGGCCCTGCTGCTGGCCGTGACGGCTTTAACCGTCTCCGGCTGCGGCATGGATATCAGCGTCATCGGCGGCGAGGACGGACCCACGGAGGTTATTGTCAGCGGGCCGGGCGTTTCGGAGACAGTCCAGCTCCCGGAGGAGGAACCGGCCGGGACTGAACCGGCAGCGGAGGAGGAGCCGGAGGAGCCCGTCCAGATCGACGAGGACGGCACCTACAACAGCGTGGAGGATGTGTCGCTGTACCTCTATACATACGACCATCTGCCGGATAACTACATCACCAAGGACGAGGCCCGGGAGCTGGGCTGGACCGGCGGCTCCGTGGAGCAGGCGGCCCCCGGCTGCGCCATCGGCGGGGACCGCTTCGGCAACCGGGAGGGGCTCCTGCCCAAGGCCGGCGGGCGGCAGTATTACGAGTGCGACATTGACACCATCGGTGAAAACAGCCGCGGGGCCAAGCGGATTGTCTGGTCCAACGACGGGCTCATCTACTACACCGAGGACCACTATGAGAGCTTTACGCTGCTGTACGGGGAGGAGTAGGATGGAACTGGTAATCGACGGCGCGGCCCTGCCCGCGGCGGAGGCGGTCCACGACCTTTTTGCGCGGGCCCTGACTCTGCCGGCGTGGTATGGCCGGAACCTGGACGCCCTGTACGACGTGCTCACCGAGCGGGGGGAGCCGCTGAGGCTGCTTGTCCGGAACCGGGAGGCCCTGGCGGCCGGCCTGGGGGAGTACGCGGAGGACCTCCTGCGGACGCTGGCGGACGCGGCGGCGGAGAATCCGGCGCTGACGCTGGTATCCGAATAGAAGAAATGCCCGCCCCGGCGGGGCGGGCGGCGGGCGGGCTTACCAGGAGGAATTTCCCTCCCAGGTCCGGGCGCTGGCGCAGTAGGGCACGCCCTTCACATTGTGGAACTGGACGAACTTGACAGAGTACAGGTCGCAGGAGACATACCGGTCGTAGTCCGGCTGGTAGAGCACGAAGTAGTCGCTGCCCACGGTGTGGAGGATCCCCTGCCAGGTGACGGACTGGGTGGTGCCCATCAGGAAGGTGGCCACCACGAAGAAGCCGATGTTCCGGTCCAGCAGGCTGCGCAGGGAGGCCCGGTAGCTCTCGCTGCTGTCGGAGGGGTTCATGGTGGCCTCCATGTCCACGGGGTTGCGCATCCGCTGGCTCTGGGCGTAGTCGGACCGGGGGGTGGGGTCGTAGCTGACGGTGCCGCCCACCATCATCTCCTCCGGCGCGGCGGGGGCGTAGCTGACCTCCCTGGCCCAGGAGGGGCTGGAGGCGGGAGGCATATAGGCCCCGGTCTCGTCGGCGGGGGCGGCGCCCCGGGGACGGGCGGCGCTCTGGGGACTTTGTCCGCCACCCTGGCCGGAGCCGGCGGAGTTATTGTTGTTGTCCCCGGTGTTGACCTGTATGTTCATGTGGCTGATGTCTTGCGGCATGGATGGATCACTCCTTATGTTGATTCTCTGGCAGAGCTAGGTCTGGTAGTAGGCGTCGGTCGGATTGTAGAAGCAATGGTCCCCAATGCGGATCTGCCAGTAGCCGACATTGGTGGGAAAGCTGTTGCGGCACTTGGGGCTGAAGGGGTTGTAGAACCACAGGGACTGCGCCACATCCGGCAGGCGGTTGCCCGCGATAGCCCAGTCGGCGATCTCGTAGTGGATGGCCTCCGGGCGCATATTGTAGATGTTCTGCGGATTGTAGCTCCCGCCCTCCGTCTCGCTGGCGCAGACGAACTGGCCGGGCTGGAAGATGATATTGCGCACGCTGCCCCTGCCGATGCGGGCGTACTCGCCGCCGGTGGCGTGGACCCGGTTCATGACCACCGAGGCCACCGCCTTCATCCCGTTTTCCCCTTCGCCGCCGGCCTCGCACTCGATGAGCCGGGCCAGCAGTTCACGATCAGAATAAGCCATACGTATTTCACACTCCCGGTCACCACCAGTCTATGCGCTGCTGGGTCCGGGCGTGCCAATCCATCAGAAACGGAAAAGGAGAGCGCGATGGACACAGAGAAAAGACGGGTAAATCTGGAGGAGGCCGTGCCCAAGCTGGTGCTGCCCAGGACGATCCACCTCATCCCCATGGATACGATCGACGGGTTCGATGTGCGGCCCGGGTTCTATGACATCAACGGGGCCACGGCCATCCCCGGCGGGGTGAACTTCACCATCCACTCCCATGGGGCCACATCGGTGGAGCTGCTGCTGTTCCACCGGGAGGCCAACGAGCCCTTTGCCGTTCTGCCCTTTCCGGAGCACTACCGTATCGGGAATGTGTACTCCATGATCGTGTTCCGGCTGAATATCGAGGAGTTTGAGTACGCCTACCGGGTGGACGGCCCCTACGAGCCCCAGAAGGGCCTGCTCTTTGACCGGACCAAGTATCTGCTGGACCCCTATGCCAAGGCGGTGACCGGCCAGAGCCGGTGGGGGTGCCGCCCCCCCAGGGGCCAGCACTACAAGGCCCGGGTAGTCCGGGACGACTTCGACTGGGGGACCATGCCCCGGCCGCTCATCCCCATGGAGGACCTCATTATCTATGAGCTCCACGTCCGGGGCTTCACCAAGGACGCCTCCTCCGGCGTCCGGAATCCCGGCACCTTTGAGGGGCTCATGGAGAAGATCCCCTATCTGGAGGCGCTGGGGGTAAACGCGGTGGAGCTGATGCCTATCTTCGAGTTCGACGAGATGCAGGACTACCGCCAGATGAACGGCCAGGAGCTCTACAACTACTGGGGCTACAGCACCGTCTGCTTCTTCGCCCCCAACACCAGCTACACCGCCAGCCTGGAGTACAACCGGGAGGGCAACGAGCTCAAGCGGCTCATCCAGGCTCTCCATCAGCGGGGCATCGAGGTCTATCTGGATGTGGTGTTCAACCACACGGCGGAGGGCAACGAGCAGGGACCCTTCTTCTCCTTCAAGGGGCTGGACAACAACATTTACTACCTCCTCAAGCCCGACGGGAGCTACTACAATTTCAGCGGCTGCGGCAACACGCTCAACTGCAACCACCCTATTGTCCACCAGATGATCGTGGACTGCCTGCGCTACTGGGTGACCAACTACCGGGTGGACGGCTTCCGGTTCGACCTGGCGTCCATTCTGGGCCGGAACGAGGACGGGTCCCCCATGGATGAGCCCCCTCTGCTCCAGGCCCTGGCCTTCGACCCCATTCTGGGGGATGTGAAGCTCATTGCCGAGGCGTGGGACGCCGGAGGGCTCTATCAGGTGGGGTCCTTCCCGGCCTGGAACCGGTGGGCGGAGTGGAACGGTCGCTACCGGGACGACATCCGCCGGTATCTGAAGGGGGACGGCGGCATGGCCCGGGCGGCGGCGGAGCGGCTGGTGGGCAGCCTGGATATCTACGACCCGGAGAAGCGGGGCAACGCCTCGGTGAACTTCATCACCTGCCACGACGGGTTCACCCTCTGGGATCTGTTCTGTTACAACGAGAAGCACAACCTGAAAAACGGCTGGAACAACACCGACGGCGCCGACGACAACAACAGCTGGAACTGCGGCACGGAGGGGGAGACCTCCGACCCGGCCATCCTCACCCTGCGCCGGCGGATGGTCCGCAACGCCTTCGCTCTGCTCATGTGCTCCCGGGGGATCCCCATGTTCCTGGCGGGGGATGAGTTTGGCAACACCCAGCTCGGCAACAACAACGCCTACTGCCAGGACAATATTACCTCCTGGCTGGACTGGACCCTGCTGGAGAAGAATCGGGAGCAGTTCCGGTTTTTCCAGAACATGATCCGCTTTCGGAAGGACCACCCGGTCCTCCGCTCCAACAAGAGCGGCGGATGCTGCGGCTTTCCGGATGTGAGCTTCCACGGGGTGGAGCCCTGGCACGACTGCTTTGCCGACCATGAGCGGTATGTGGGCGTCCTGTTTGCCGGCTGGGACCGGCAGACGGGGCCGGAGGTGGTATATGTGGCCTCCAACGCCTACTGGGAGGAGCTGGCGGTCCGGCTGCCGGACCTGCCGGTCTCCATGCGCTGGGAGCTGGCGGTGGACACCTTCGAGGAGGAGCCCCTGCCCTCGACCCACCTGTCCAACAGCCATTTTACCATCCGCCCCAGGAGCGTGATGGTGCTTGTGGGAAGATAAAAACGTCCCTTTTGCTTTTCGCGTTGGCAGCTTTAAGCGCCAGTGCGTTCACCGATTGCAGAATCGGGAATCATTGTCAATT
>JAAWHO010000100.1 GCA_022795905.1 Oscillospiraceae bacterium | reverse complement strand
CCAGGCGGGCAGCGAGGTGTCCACCCTGCTGGGGCGGATGCCCTCCGCCGTGGGCTACCAGCCCACCCTGGCCAACGAGATGGGGGAGCTCCAGGAGCGCATCACCTCCACCAAGGACGGCTCGGTCACCTCCGTGCAGGCGGTGTACGTGCCGGCGGACGACCTGACGGACCCGGCCACCGCCACCACCTTCGCCCACCTGGACGCCACGACGGTGCTCAGCCGGAAGATCTCCGAGCAGGGCATCTACCCGGCGGTGGACCCCCTGGAGTCCTCCTCCCGGATTCTGGAGGCGGACGTGGTGGGGGCGGAGCACTACCGCATCGCCCGGAAGGTCCAGGAGATTCTGGAGCAGTACCGGGAGCTTCAGGACATCATCGCCATTCTGGGCATGGATGAGCTCAGCGACGAGGACCGGAAAACCGTGGCCCGGGCCCGGCGGCTCCAGCGGTTTTTGGCCCAGCCCACCCATGTGGCAGAGAAGTTCACCGGCATCCCCGGGGTCTATGTGCCCCTGAAGGACACCCTGGAGAGCTTCGGGGCTATTGTGGACGGCCAGCTGGACCAGTACCCGGAGGCGGCCTTTTACAACGTGGGCACCTGGCGGGACGTGGTGGAGAAGGCCAAACGGATAGAGGAGGGCCGCGCCTGATGGATACGTTCCAGGTCCACATCCTGGCGGCGGACAAGACGCTCTACGAGGGCCCCTGCGAGAGCCTGACCATCCCCACCAGCGACGGGGAGCAGGGCATTCTGGCCCACCACAGCGGCATGATGGCCACCGTGCGGACCGGGACGCTGCGCTACCGGGCGCCGGGACAGCCGGTGCAGCTGGCGGCCGTCTCCCCCGGGATGGTGAAGGTGGAGGGCAACGAGGTGCTGGTGCTGGTGGACTCCGCCGAGCGGCCCGAGGAGATCGATGAGGCCAGGGCCCGGCGGGAGGCCGACGAGGCCAGGGAGGCGATTCTTCAGAAGAAGAGCATCCAGGAGTACCAGCTGGCCCAGGCCGCCCTGGGCCGGGCCCTCAACCGCCTGCGGGTGGTGAAGGCCAGAGGGCTGTGAGCGGGCTGTTGAGCAATACAGCCGCAGGATAAGCAAAACAGTGAAAAAGGGGGCGGAAGGTGCTGTCGGCGCCCTCCGCCCGCTGCGGGCGAAGTTTGTCTGACAAAGAGATGATTCTTCAACAGTCTGAAAAACCGGCACAGCCTTAGGCTGTGCCGGTTTTGCCGCATTCTTACAGAAACAGCCCCGCAATCCGGTAGACGGCAAAGGCCGTCAGCCACGCGGCCCCCAGCTGCCAGGCCAGGGTAAGGGCTGTCCACCTTCCGCTGCCCATCTCCCGGCGGATGGTGGCGATGGCCGCCACGCAGGGGGTGTACAGGGCGCAGAAGCTGAGAAACGCCAGCGCCGCGGCGGGGGAGAAGGTCGCCGCCATGGCCGTACCGGCGGCGGCGTAGTCCGTCAGGGAAAAGCCGTAAAAGAGGCTCATGGAGCTGACCACCGCCTCCTTGGCGATGAGCCCCGTCAGCAGGGCCACCGCCGCCTGCCACACCCCGAAGCCCAGGGGCGCGAACACCGGCGCGAGGAAGCCGCCGGCGGCGGCCAGAAGGCTGTCCGCCGTCTCCTCCACCATTCGCAGGTCAGGGGAGAAGCTCTGGAGGAACCAGATGACCACGCTCATGGCCGCGATAATGGTTCCCGCCCGGACCAAAAAGTCCCGGACTCGCTCCCAGACGTGGAGCCAGATGTTGTGGAGGGTGGGCATCCGGTAGGGGGGCAGCTCCAGCAGAAAGGGGGCCGGCTCCCCCTGAAAGAGAAAGCCCTTGAGGACAATGCCCGAGAGAATGGCCAGCACCGGCCCCAGCAGGTACAGCCCGAACACCACCAGCCCCGCGTGCCTCGGGAAAAAGGCGGAGGTCATCAGCCCGTAGATGGGCAGCCGGGCCCCGCAGGACATAAAGGGCACCAGGAAAATGGTCATCCGCCGGTCCTTCTCGTTCTCCATGGTCCGCGCGCCCATGACGGCGGGCACCGTGCAGCCGAAGCCCATGAGCATGGGGATGAAGGCCTTGCCGGAAAGGCCGAAATGCCGCAGGGTCCGGTCCATGACAAAGGCCGCCCGGGCCATGTAGCCGCTGTCCTCCAGCAGGGAGAGGAACAGGAACAGCAGCGCGATCATCGGCAGGAAGGTCAGCACGCCGCCCACCCCGGAGATCACGCCGTCCACCAGCAGCCCGCCGAGCCACGCCGGGGCCCCGGCCGACGCCAGCAAGCCGGACGCGCCGGGGCACAGGACCTCCTCCATAAACCAGGCGATGCCGTCGGAGAGCCAGGCCCCCGGCCCGCTGAAGGTCACCAGAAATACCAGCAGCATCATGGCCAGAAACAGGGGGATGGCGAAGTACTTGTGGGTTGCGACGGCGTCGATGCGCTCGGTGCGGGTGGGCCGGCCCTCCCGGCTCCTCCTCTGGACCGAGGCGCGGACCACCCGCTCCACAAACCGGTACCGGCTGTCCGCCAGCAGGGTCTCCCGGTCCCCCAGGGGGCTGGAGGCCTCGTACTCGGCGGCGATCTGCTCCACCCGGCGCAGGGTGGTCTCCCCCAGCTCCAGGTCCCGGGCCACCTCCTCGTCGCCCTCCAGGAGCTTGATGGCCGCCCAGTGGGCCGGGATTTCCCGCTCATAGGCCCGGTCGTGGATGATCTCCCCCACGCGGTGGTGGATAGCGTGGGTGAAGCTGTCATAGAGGTCGTCGGGCTCCACCGTCACCCCCGCCCGCAGCTGCCGGAGGATCTCCTCCCCCAGCTTCTCCAGGTTTGTCCCGTCCCGGGCGGAGATGGGCACCACCGGCACCCCCAGATAGGCCGAGAGCCGGCCGCAGTCGATGCTGTCCCCCCGCTTTTCCACCTCGTCCATGAAGTTCACCGCCAGTACCATAGGCCGCTCCAGCTCCAGCAGCTGGGTGGTCAGGTACAGGTTCCGCTCCAGGTTGGTGGCGTCCACAATGTCAATGAGCACGTCGGGCTGCTCCCTGACGATGAACCTCCGGGCCACCAGCTCCTCCATGGAGTAGGGGGACAGGGAGTAGATCCCCGGCAGGTCCACCACCGTCAGGCGCAGGTCCCCCAGCCTGGCCGAGCCCTCCTTCTTCTCCACCGTCACGCCGGGCCAGTTGCCCACGTACTGGTTGGAGCCGGTGAGGGCGTTGAAGAGGGTGGTCTTTCCGCAGTTGGGGTTGCCCACCAGGGCCGCCCGCCACTGCCGCCGGTCCTGGGCGCGGGGGGCGTGGGGCCGGGGGTGCTGGCTCTGCTCGTGCCGGTGGGCCCGGCGCATGGCCTCCAGCTCTCCCGGGTCCGGGGCTCTCGCCCCACAGCGGCCGCAGTCCCCCGAACAGCCCCCGCCCAGGTGATAGGCCCCCTCCGGCACGCCCTCCGCCTCCCCGTCGGCGGGGGCGACCTGGATCTGGGCGGCGTCCGCCTTCCTCAGGCTCAGCTCATAGCCCCGGAGCTGAACCTCCATGGGGTCCCCCATGGGGGCTGTTTTAATCAGCTTGACTGTTGTTCCCGGGGTGAGGCCCATGTCGACAAGCCGCCGCTTGACGGCTCCCCGGTGGTTGCCCACCTGTCGGATGACGCAGCTGGCGCCAAGCGCCAGCCGGTCCAGAGTCATCCTCTCATTTTCCTTTTCTGTGTCCATTTCCTGCTGCTTTTTCATAGAGGCGCGGCTCCGTCCTTCCTGTAGCACTATGCCCGTTTAGTGTAGCGGTACCGGTATCGTTTGTCAAGACAGTTCTGTCGGTTTTCAAAATTCTTTTCCAGAATTTAAGCCTTGCCTGCCGGGGGATGTGTCCTGTACAATGGTGGACAGCTTCCGGGAGGGACGCCGCGCCCTCCCTGTCTGGAGGACTACACCCCGGAAAGGACGACCCGATGCGAAGGATACATACGATTTTTTGGACTGCCTGCCTGCTGCTCCTGCTCACCGTCCCCGCCGCCGGCGCGAACAGGGACGCCGTGGATATTACCCTGGACGGCGTTCCCCTGGAGACGGTGGAGGCCTGGGTGGAGGACGGGACCACCGTGGTTCCCCTGCGGGCCCTGGCGGAGGCCCTGGGCCTGACCGTGACCTGGGACCCGGCCACCCGGACCGCCGTGCTCACCAGCCCCGGCCGGGAGCCCCAGCTGCCCGCGCCGGCCATAGACGCGCTGGTGGTGATCGACCCGGGCCACGGCGGAGTCAACCCCGGCGCGCGCTACGGCGGGGCGGATGAGAAGGAGCTGAACCTCTCCATCTCTCTGCTGGTGCGGGATCTATTGGAGGAGGCGGGGGTCCGGGTGGTGATGACCCGGGAGACGGACGTGGATGTGGACCTCTACGACCGCACCGCCCTGGCCAACCAGCTGGGCGCGGACCTGTTTGTCAGCGTCCACTGCAACGCCAGCAGGAACAATGCCGAGGCCATGGGCATCTACACCGCCGCCTATCAGGAGGAGACCGGGGGGTGGTCCCTGGCGGAGCTCCTGCGGCAGACCATGATGGACGAGACCGGCGCGGGGGACATGGGAACCGAGCCGAGGCCCAATCTGGCGGTGCTCCGCACCTCCCAGATGCCGGCGGCGCTGGTGGAGTGCGGGTATATGTCTACGGAGGCGGAGCTGGCGCTGCTGACGGACCCGGATTATCAGGCCGGCCTGGCCCGGGGGATCGCCCGCGGGGTGCTGACGTTTCTGACGCAGAACGACTAGAAAGGCAGAGAGAGGAGCGCGGCGCGCTCCTCTCTCTGCTATTTTTGGACTCGAGTTGATAAATACTTGACAAACATACGGCGCAATGGTAAAATAAAGGAAAACTGTGAAAAACATCCAAAAAATATATTCCTTATTTCCTTTTATACGGGGTGTTTCCACAGAATTTTGAAAGGAGATGCCGAAATGGAACTGTCCCAGCGAATTCTGGCCTATATCGACCAGCACCGGGAGGAGGCCTACCAGCTGCTGCTGGAGCTGGCCCAGATTCCCTCGCCCTCTAACCATGAGGAGAAACGGGCCGCCTTCTGCCAGGAGTGGCTGACCCGTCAGGGCGCCAAGGGGGTCTATATTGACGAGGCCCTCAACGTCATCTATCCCATCGGCCCCACGGATGGGCCGCTGACGGTTTTTATGGCCCACAGCGACGTGGTCTTCCCCGACACGGACCCGCTGCCTTTGAAGGTGGAGGACGGGCTCATCAAGTGTCCCGGCGTGGGGGACGACACGGCCAACGTGGTGGCGATGATGACCGCTGCCAAATTTATTGCCCAGGAGGGGCTGACGCCGGCGCAGGGCGGGATGCTCCTGGTCATCAACTCCGGCGAGGAGGGATTGGGCAACCTGCGGGGCTCCAGGAAGATTATGGAGACCTTCGGGGACCGCGTCACCGAGTTTGTCACCCTGGACGGCGTGGACTACGGCATTACCACCGGCGCTGTGGGCTCCAAGCGCTACCGGGTGGAGATCCTGACCGAGGGGGGACACTCCTACAGCCGCTTCGGAAACCGCAACGCCATCGCCTACCTGGCCTCCCTGATTGACGCCCTCTATATGGTGAAGGTCCCGGAGGAGGGCAGAACCACCTACAATGTGGGGATGATTAAGGGCGGCACCTCCGTCAACACCATCGCCCAGCAGGCGGAGATGCTCTACGAGTTCCGCTCCGACCGGCGGGAGAACCTGGCGGTGATGGAGGAGCACCTGATGGCCGCGGTGGCCTTCTTCCGGACCAAGGGCGCGAAAATCAACCTGGAGCTCATCGGCGACCGCCCCTGCTCCGGAGACGTGGACCCGGTCCGGCATCAGGCGCTCATCGACCGGGCGGCGGCTGCGGTCCGCCGGCACTTCGGCCAGGACGCCCATTTCCGCACGGCGTCCACCGACTGCAATATCCCCCTCTCCCTGGGCATCCCCTCCGTCGGCGTAAGCTGCTACCTGGGGGACGGCGCCCACACCCGGGAGGAATATGTGCGTGTTGACAGCCTGCTGCCCGGCCTGCGGCTGTGCTTCGAGCTGATTCTGCACACGTTCCCCGACGCGCAGGCCTGAAAATAAAAGCTCTTTTGCAGGAAGGCGGGTCTTCCTGCCTCCTTCAGCGGCGCTGAAGGAGGCCGACTTTTCGCGGGACTACATCAAAACGAAGAGAGAGGAACCTACATATGGCAAGCAAAGAGAAGAAGGGCTTCAAGCTCCCCCACCAGCTGGTGATTTTGTTCTGCATCGCCGCCGCGGCGATGATCGCCACCTACATCGTCCCCGCCGGCACCTACGAGCAGATCGAGATCAACGGCAGAAACGCCATCGACGCGTCGTCCTTCCACTACATCGACCAGACTCCTGTGGGTCCCTGGACGGCCCTGCTGGCCCTCACCGGCGGCTTTGTGAAGAATGCCGGCATTATCGCCATGATTACCTTCATCGCCGGCGCCATGCAGGTCATCAACGCGACCAAGTGTATCGACGCCTCCGTGGGCAAGCTGGTGGTCAAGTACCGGGATAACCTGTATGTTATCATCCCTCTGCTGCTGGGCCTGTTTACCCTGCTGGGGGCCATCGGCATCAATACCCCCATTATCGCCTTTGTTCCCCTGGCGCTGCTGCTGGGGCAGAATCTGGGCGGCGACGGACTGGTGGGCGTGGCTATCGCCCTGTTCGGCATGATCAGCGGCCTGGCCGGCGGCGCGTTCTGCACCTCCTCCACCGCCGTGGCCCAGGAGCTGGTGGGCCTGGACGTGTTCACCGGCTGGCCCCTGCGCGTCGCGGCCAGCGTGGTGCTGTGGATCATCTCCTCCGTGGTCCTGATCCTCTACATGCGCAGGCTCCGGAAGGACCCCGCCAAGAGCATTCTCCACGGCGTGGAGGGCGTTATTACCCAGGTGGAGGCCGAGGAGGCCCCCGCCCTCACCGGCCGGCGCATCGCGGCCCTGGCGACCTTCGTGGCCGGCTTCGTCTTCCTGGTCTACGGCGCCACCAACGGCTGGGGCACCTACGACGCCATCCCGGCCATCTTCATGGTCACCGCCGTGATCTGCGGCCTG
>JAAWHO010000099.1 GCA_022795905.1 Oscillospiraceae bacterium | reverse complement strand
CCCTTCCGCTCCCCCTTCTCCACGGAGAAGTGGGTGTCCGCCATAGCCGCCAGCTGGGGCAGGTGGGTCACGCACAGCACCTGCTTGCGCCGGCTGACCTGGGCCAGCTTCTCCGCCACCTTCTGGGCGGCCCGGCCGCTGACGCCGGTGTCCACCTCGTCAAAGACCAGGGTGCCTATCGTCTCCTCCTCCGCCAGCACGTTCTTCAGCGCCAGCATGATCCGCGCCAGCTCGCCGCCGGAAGCCACCCGGTTGATGGGCCTCAGCTCCTCCCCCACGTTGGCGGACATGAGGAAGCGCACCTCGTCAATGCCCGCGGCGTCCGGCTCCTTCTCCGCAAACTGGATGGAGAAGCGGACCTTGGGCATATCCAGCTGCCGCAGCTCGTCCTGGATGCGCGCTTCCAGGTCCTTCGCCGCAGCCTTCCGCTTCCCAGAGAGGGCCTTTGCCGCCTTCATGGCCTGGGCGCGCTCCTTAGCCAAGGTCTTCTCCAGCCGGGCCAGGGTGTCGGAGGCGAAGGCGATCTCGTCCAGCTCCCCCCGGCACTTGTCCAGATAGGCGATCATGTCCTCCTCGGTCTCGCCGTACTTCTTCTTCAGACGGTAGAGCTGGTCCGCCCGGCTCTCCAGCTCGTCGAGCTCCCCGGGGCTGAACTCCAGGTCCCCGGCCAGATCCCGCAGCGTCTCCGCCACGTCGTAGCTCTCCGAGCGCAGACCCTCCAGCCGCCCGGCCAGCTGGGCAAACTGCTCCCCCAGCCCCCGCACCGAGGCGATGGACCGCTCCGCCTCCCCCAGCAGGCCCACGGCCCCCGCGCCGCCCTCGTCCCCGCCGTTCAGGCAGTAGAGGGCTCCCTGGACCGCGGACATGAATTTCTCGCTGTTGCGCAGGATATCCCGCCGCTGGAGCAGCGCCTCCTCCTCGCCGGGCTTCAGCTCCGCCCGCTCCAGCTCGCCGATCTGGAACTGGAGGCTGTCTAAGCGCCGGGCCTTCTCCGCCTCGTCCATCTCCAGAGACCGCATTTTCTTTCGGGTAGCCTCCATGGCCTCATAGCAGGCGGCGTAGGCCCCCTGCTCCTCCTCCACATGGCCGTAGCTGTCCAGGTAGCCCAGATGCCGCTCCTCGTCCAGCAGCAGCTGGCCGTCGTGCTGGCCGTGGATATTCAGCAGCTGCTGGCCGATGCGCCGCAGCTGGGCCACCGTCACCGGGCGGCCCCCCACCCGGCAGGCGTTCTTGCCGTCGGCAAAGATCTCCCGCTGGAGCAGCAGCTCCCCCTCCTCGGCCTCCAGGCCGCACGCGGAGAGCTCCGCCATCGGCGGCACGTCCGTAAACACCGCGCTGACGAAGGCCTTGGCCGCGCCGGTGCGGATGAGGTCCCGGCTCGTCCGCTGGCCCAGCACCGCCCCCATGGCGTCGATGACGATGCTCTTGCCCGCGCCGGTCTCGCCGGTCAGGGCGTTGAAGCCCCGGTCGAAGGTGATGTCCGCCTCCTCGATAACCGCGATGTTCTCAATGTGTAGAAGCTGAAGCATTCTCCCACCTCTCTCTCCGCTAGTTCAGCATCTCGTGGATCTCCTCGCACAGGACCCGGGCCGACTCCCCGTCCCGCATGATGAGGATGGCCGTGTCGTCCCCCGCCAGGCTCCCCACCATGGTGGGGATGCTCATGCTGTCCAGGGCCGCGCCGGCGGCGTTGGCCAGGCCGGCCATGGTCTTGACCACCACGATGTTCTGGGCCGAGTCCACGCTGACAATGCTCTCCCGGAAGATGGTGCGCAGCTTGTCCGCCACGTTCAGGCGGCTGCGCTGGACGGACACGGCGTACCGGTACCGCCCCTGGCCCATGGGCTCCTTCACCAGATGGAGCTGCTTGATATCCCGGGAGATGGTGGCCTGGGTGCAGGCAATGCCTTGGGCCTGGAGCCGCTGCTGGAGCTGCTCCTGGGTGTCGATGGGCTCCGATTCGATGATCTCCAGGATCTTCGACTGTCTCTCATTCTTCATGGCCGATGCCTCCCGTCATTTTTGTGCGCAGGACCTCATAGATGCTCCTGTCCGTCAGCCGCACCAGCTCTGTCTCGTACCGGGACCGGCTGACGCGGACCTTGTCCCCCGCCCGCAGGGAGAACGCCTTCCCCCCGTCCACGGACAGATAGACCTGCTTCCGGTTTTTATCCGCCGGGGCCACCGTCACCGTCCCGGCGGCGGAGAGAACAAAGGACTTGGAGAACACCGTGTGGGCGCAGATGGGGCTGATGACAAAGTTCTGGGCCGTGGGCTCCACGATGGGCCCGCCGGCGGACAGGGAGTAGCCCGTGGACCCGGTGGGGGTGGCCACCACCACCCCGTCCCCGGAGAAGAGGCCCAGGTGGTCCTCTCCGGTGTCCACCTGGAGGCGGATGACCCGGGCCATGGCCCCCTTGCAGATGACCGCGTCGTTGAGGGCGCTGTTGGTGTAGACCGTCCAGTTGTCCCGGACCACCGACACATCCAGCATCATCCGCTTCTCCCTGCGGAACTGCCCCCGGGCCAGGTTTTTCAGCAGGTGCATCTCCCCCACCTCCACCTCGCTCATGAACCCCAGGCTCCCCAGGTTCACCCCCAGCAGGGGGATCCCCCGCATGGAGACGCCCCGGGCCAGATGGAGGATGGTCCCGTCCCCGCCGAAGGCCACCACCAGATCGCTCCGGCGCAGCTCCTGCTGGAGGGGGCGGCAGGGAACGCCGAACTGGGCGTCCCCTCCCTCCGGCTTGAAGGGCAGGCAGTAGACCGTCTCCAGCCCCGCGCCCCGCAGTATTTCGTCCGCCTCCTTGGCGGCGGCCAGCCCCTTGTCCCGGTAGGGATTGGGGCAGAGGATCACCCGCTTCAAGCCCATCACTGCTCCCTCAGCGCCCCGTGGGATTCCTCCACCAGGGCCTGCAAATCAAATGTCTTTTTCTCTCCGGGCCCCTTCTCCAGCCAGCCCAGATACTCAATATTCCCTTCCGGCCCCCGGATGGGGGAGAAGGTCAGGTCCAGCACCGTGAAGCCGCTCTCCCCGGCGTGGTCCAGAAAGTTCTCCAGCACCTCCCGGTGGACGGCGCTGTCCCGGACCACGCCCTTCTTGCCCACCTTCTCCCGCCCGGCCTCAAACTGGGGCTTGACGAGGCAGACCGCCTGCCCCCCGTCCCGCAGGACCCCGGCGATGGCGGGGAGGATCAGCTTCAGCGAGATAAAGCTCACGTCCACGCTGGAGAAATCCGGCTCCTCCGGGATGAGCTCATGGCTGAGATACCGGGCGTTGGTCCGCTCCAGGCACACCACCCGCTCATCGCTGCGGAGCTTCCAGGCCAGCTGGCCGTAGCCCACGTCCACGGCGTAGACCTTTTTCGCTCCGTTCTGGAGCATACAGTCGGTGAAGCCCCCGGTGGAGGCCCCCACGTCCATGCACACGGCGTTCTCCAGGGCAATGGGCCAGAGGGCCATGGCCTTCTCCAGCTTCAGCCCGCCCCGGCTGACGTAGCGCAGGGTCTCGCCTCGGATCTCAATCTGGGCCGACCGGTCCACGGCCGTCCCCGGCTTGTCCACCCGCTGGCCGCCCACGAACACCTGGCCGCTCATAATCACCGCCTGGGCCCGCTGCCGGGTCTCCTGGAGGCCCCGCTCCACCAGCAGGATGTCCAGCCTTATCTTCTTGCTCATACGTTATCTCCCCACAGCGCCGCCACGCTTTCTCCATCCAATCCCAGCAGCCTCCGCAGCTCCGGCACTTTCCCCTGCGGGGCGAAGGCCCGGCCCAGATTCTTCAGGCACAATTTTTCCAATCGTATCCCCCGGCAGGCGATCTCCGCCGCCAGCCGCTGGCCGACGGAGCCCGCCTCAAGGCAGTCCTCCAGCACCAGCAGCCTGCCGGTCCTTCGTACGGACTCCAGCACCGGCTCCGGGTCCAGGGGGGCAATGCGGTGGAGCTTGAGCACCTCCGCCTCCATCCCCCGGCCCCTTAAAATCTCCGCGGCCTTCAAAAGCTCCTCCGTCAGCGTTCCGTAGGACACCAGGGTCGCGTCCCGCCCCTCCCGGAGTACCGACGCGCTCTCCCCATTCCAGGGCGGACAGCCCTCAATGCCGCCTCCTCTGGGGTAGCGGACCGCAGCGGGGCCCTCCATGGCCAGCGCGGCCCGGAGCATGGCGCGGAGCTCGTCAAAGTCCGCCGGACACAGCACGGTCATACCGGGAATCTGGGTGAGATAGCCCACGTCCTGACAGCCGTGGTGGGTGGGGCCGTCAGCCCCCACTAGCCCAGCCCGGTCCACCGCCAGCACCACATGGAGCCCCTGGAGGGCCACGTCATGGAGGAGCATATCGTACCCCCGCTGCAAAAAGCTGGAGTACACGGCAAAGACCGGCAGCATCCCCTGCTTGGCCATCCCGGCGGCCATGGCCACGGCGTGGCCCTCGGCGATGCCCACGTCGAAAAACCGCTTGGGCCACGCAGAGGCGAACTCCTGGAGCCCGGTGCCCTCGGCCATGGCGGCGGTAATGGCGCAGATGCGCTTGTTCTCCCCCGCCAGCTCCACCAGTTCGTGGCCCAGCACATAGGAGAAATCCGGCGTCCGCTTCTCGGCGGGGCCCTGCTCGGGGTCAAAGGGCGCGACGCCGTGGCACCGCTCCGGCCGGTCCTCGGCGGGGGCATAGCCCTTCCCCTTCCGGGTGCGGACATGGACCAGGACGGGGCAGTTCAGCTCCCGGGCCCAGGCCAGAGTGGTACACAGCTGCTCCACGTTGTGCCCGTCCACCGGGCCCAGATAGGTAAAGCCCATGTCCTCGAACATGGAGCAGGGGTACAGGGCTTTTTTCAGGTTGGTTTTCAGCCGGTGGTTGAAGCGATACAGCTTTTTGCCCCCCGGCAGGCGCTTCATAACGGCGTGGTACCCCTTTTTGAACCGGTAGTAGCCCGGCCGCAGCCGCAGGCGGCTGAGATGCAGGGCCACGCCCCCCACGTTGGGGTCGATAGACATCCCGTTGTCGTTGAGCACCACCACCAGGGGCTCCCCGGAGTCCCCGGCGTCGCTGAGCCCCTCGTAGGCCAGTCCTCCGGTGAGGGCCCCGTCCCCCAGCAGGGCGATCACGCCGTAGTCCTCTCCCTGGAGGGTCCTGGCCCGGGCCATGCCCAGGGCCACGGAGACGGCGTTGGAGGCGTGGCCGGCCACGAAGGCGTCGTGGACGCTCTCCGACGGCTTGGGGAAGCCCGCCAGCCCCCCCAGCTGCCGCAAAGTTGAAAACAGCTCCCGGCGGCCGGTCAGGATCTTGTGGACGTAGCACTGATGGCCCACGTCAAAGACCAGCCGGTCGCGGGAGGTGTCATATACCCGGTGGACAGCCACCGTCAGCTCCACCGCGCCCAGGTTGGAGGCCAGGTGGCCCCCCGTGCGGGACACCCGCTCCACCAGCTCCCGGCGCAGCTCGCCGCACAGCGCCGGCAGCTCCGCGGCTCCCAGCGCCTTCACGTCCGCAGGGGACGAGATACGGTCCAAAATCAACAATCAGTCACCTCGCGGTTTCCATTCTTTTTCTTTTGGAAAAGAAAAAGAATCAAAAAGAAAACCTTGCGGCAAAACTCCGTTTTGCCTTCTCCCCTTTGGGGATGCGGATCTGGAAAATTTTACTCCTATTCTGCCCTACTTCTTCCGGGAGAATACATACATAATTCGGCCCACCAGCTGGAGGACCGCGGTGCTCTTATCCATGGCGATGGTCTTGCCGATGGCCTTCCCCCCGATGGTGAAGCCCGAGACCAGCGCTGTCACCGCAAGAGAAAATACAACGGAGCGCAGATTCAGCGCCTCCTGGAGCCGGGTGACGATGATGGCCGCCGTGGAGCCGGAGATAATGCCGCAGATGTCCCCCACCACGTCGTTGCAGAAGCTGGAGACCTTATTGGCCTTGCGGATAAGGCTCAGCGCCTCCCGGGCCCCCGGGGTTTTATGGGCCGCCATGGAGTGGAACGGCCGCTCGTCCGCCGCCGTTACCGCCACGCCGATAATGTCGAAAACAATGCCCAGCAGGATGAAAGCCGCCAGCACCGCAAACGCGATGGGCAGCCCCGCCCCGTCCAGCGCCTCCTCCGACGCCAGCGTCAGCACGGCGGAGAGCACAACGGAGATAAAAAATACCTGTACCGCCCAGCGCAGCCGCCCGGGCTTCTTTTTTTCCTGTTTCTTGTTATCTCGCCCTATGTCCAAGCAAGAATCGCCTCTCTTTAATATTAAGTAGTTCTCCTCCCCGGAGGAAAAGCCCTCCGCAGGAGTTTCGCCGACGCGGCGGCAAAATAAATTTCAAACGTTTTTCCCGCGGCGTGTACGTGGGAAAAACACTCTGCGCGGAGCGAGCGTCGAGCTGTCCGATCTCGGCGGACAGCGAGGCGCAGAGCGCAGCGATGCCCCTCAAAAAAGATGCCTTTGGCATCTTTTTTGAAAGACGCTGAATACCGGCAGCGGCCAGAGTAAATCTTACGGCTTAGGTACGGGCTGGATTTCCCCGGAACCCGCCTCTCGTTGCCGATCAGGTGGTTTCCCTTTCAGAGTCCCGGCGCGGCGTTGCCCACCGCGCTGCCCGACTGCCACTTAGTCCGCACTGCAATCCCCTGTCCGCCCAGTGACGACAGCCTAGGTGTTTTCCACCACAGTCAAACCGCCTCCTAGCCTCTTTTGCAGCCATGGTTTCAAGGGGCGATCCCGCGCCCCTCCCTGGCCGGGGAGGAACGGGGTGGGTCCCCTATCCGCCATACCCACGCAAGGCAGGCTACATCTGCACACAGCGTTCACGGCTCAAGGCCGGGTAGCACCGCAATACAGGTTTCTCACCTGAGCCGTACACAGGTCGGAGTACCACAAAGGGAGTACGCCCATGCACGTGAACAGGTCTCCACGCCCGCAGGGTCGGCTTCCTCATGCCATTGAGGAACGCCCTACGGCCGCAAGCGCGGGGTTCGCCGCGCTTTCCATCCAGCACCCACCCCAAACTGGGCGTAAGAAGCAGGCACCAGAGGTTTCATCGCTATGCCCTTAAAAGGATTTTTAGGCCCTTCTTCAGAGACGGCAGATCTGACTAGGATACTGCGCCGGCATTCAGCAGGTGTAGTATACCATATCCCTTTTGGATATTCAAGAGAATATACAGATTTTTTTGCATATTTACAGATTATTCACAGGGG
>JAAWHO010000098.1 GCA_022795905.1 Oscillospiraceae bacterium | reverse complement strand
GAGGTGCCGGGGTGGAAAAATGGGTACAAAAAAGGGCCATAGCAACGAATTGCTACAGCCCTTTCGGGTGTCATGATTCGAGAGATTTTATGATCGTCTTAGAAAAGACGCTATCAAACCTACTTCTCCTCCAGCAGCTTTGTCAGCTCCTCCATAAAGGTATGGATATCCTTGAACTGCCGGTACACGGAGGCGAAGCGAACATAGGCCACCTCATCCACCTCCCGCAGCTTATCCATAACCTGTCCGCCGATCATATCGGTGGTGATCTCCCGTTCCAGGCAGTTCTGGAGGCTCTGCTCGATCTCATCCGCCAGCTCCTCCAGCCGCGCTAGGGTCACCGTCCGCTTCTCGCAGGCCCGAAGCATACTGCCCAGTACCTTGTTCCGGTCGAAGCTCTGCCGGCTGCCATCCTTTTTGATGACCACCAGGGGCAGGGATTCCATAGTCTCATAGGTGGTAAACCGCCTCTCACAGGCCAGGCACTCCCGCCGCCGGCGGATGCTGTTGCCCTCGTCGGCGGGGCGGCTGTCCACAACTTTGCTCTCCTTGTAGCCGCAGTACGGACACTTCATCTGCTGGGCCCTCCTTTTCGGAAAATTTCCATCGGATAGGCCCATTATACCAGAATTTTTTCCAAAAGTGTACCGGCCTCGAAAAATTTTCTCACCAGCCCACCGGCTCCTCCCCCTGGAAGGCATAGACTACACACTCCCTGCCCTCCACCCGCTCCAGCCTCCCCAGGCAGAAGAGGGCCTCCAGGGGGAAGGGCCCTGCCGCCTCCAGGGGCAGGGCCAGCTCCAGCCGCTCCCCCTCCCGGCGGTGCCAGGCCCGGCCGAACCGGCCAAGGCGGCTGCGCAAAAAGGGCGTTCGGAACATGGCGGCGGGGCAGCCGGTCTCCCGCCAGGGGGTCTCCCCGCCGAAGCGGAAGGAGCACCGGGCCTCCCCCCGCAGCAGGGGCCCCAGGCCTTCCACATCCCGCCGGTAGACCCGCCGGCAGGCGGAGAGCCTCCCGTCCACCGGCTCCATGACCCCCAGGGCCAGCTCCCCCCGCTCTCCAACCAGCCAGGCCCGGTAGAGCCCGTCCCCGGGGTCCTCCATGGATGCCCGGATGGTGGTCCGGGACCCCTCCGGGCGCAGGGATACCTCCCCTGCGTTCTCCCCCCAGCAGCACAGCTTGACCCGCTCCATCCGCAAAGCCCCCTCTCGTGGGAGTCTATGCGGCGGAGCGGGTCTTCATGCTTTTTCTTCTTTAAAATGAAAATCCTTCTGTACGAGGCTCCCCCGACAGCGCGGGGGCCTCTTCTCAGTCTCTCACCTCCCCCAGGAGATCGTACAGCACCTGGGAGTGGAGGAGAAAGTTGCCGTCCAGGTTGTCCATGCCGCCCCAGACCCGGACCTCTCCGGGGCCCCGGCGGCTCAGGGAGAAGGTCGTGCCGTCGGCCATATGGAGGTAGACCCAGTAGTAAAAACTTCGCACTGTGTCACGGGGGTCGGGATCGTACCGGCGGGAGCGCATACAGGCCCAGTTATAGGTGTCCACCAGAAGGTCCAGCTCCGCCGCCGTCAGCTCCGCCTGTCCTGGGTTTGGAGCCCCGATGCCTTCATAGATCGAATAGTCCCCTGAGACCACATCGGCCCGTTTGATCTGGTACTTCTTCCCGGCGGGCTGGAAGCCCTCCGTCTCCACCGTGTGGGAAAGGGTCAGCCAGAAGGCTCCATCGGGATCGAGAGGGTCGATAAACTCCCGAATAGGCTCGAAGTGGACCGCGCCCACGCCGCTCTCATAGCGCAGATGCCTCGGGTGGAACAGCTCCACGCGATAGGTCCCCTTTTCGCAGGTTTCCCAGAAGCTGTCGTGAATCTGCCAACGGGCTATGCCCTTCGTGGAAAATTCTCCGGTAAAAAAGGGAATGGCCTGCCGGTAGACCAGCTCATCCCGCCCCCCGATTTGCCGGTAGACCCGGTACTCCCATAGGGAATCGTCGGACAGGATGTTGATATCTTCCCCGGTGCAATTCCAAAGCATGATGCTGGAGATATACCCGCCCTGGCCGTCTCCGCTGGAGGAGAAGCTGATGGGGAGTTCCATCCCTTCGTCCACCCACCGGCTGCCGCCGCCCATAGTACCCCAGTGGATCACGCTGTCGATCCATTCAGTCTGATCGCCGGAATACGAATAAAGCTCGTCGTTCAAACAGACCAGCTTTTCGTCCGTGCCGAATATCGGGCCGGATACAAAGAGCCCCTCCTCTGTATCGAAATGATATCCCCACCCGAACTCCTCTACCGCGAAACGCCAGGTCAGGGGGAAGTACGTTACATCCCGGAACAACAGCAGCGGGTACTCCTCTCTGTTGTTGTCGATGGTTTTCCCATTCACCCGGATTTTTCCGTCGGCAATCCGGGCGGTGAGGTTCTTCGGGTTCCGGGTGTCCTGGACCTCCCGGAGGTACACCGAGGGGGCTTCATCGCTCCGGTCAATAGACAGCCCCTCCGCCGCCGACCAGGAGGTAGTCAGCCCCAGCAGACGGCAGTCGTGGTAGGTCATGGGAAAATAAGTAATGTCCTTGTAGACCAGCAGCGGGTACCGGCTGTAATCGTTGGAGAAGGCTGCCCGGTTTAGGGTCACGTCAAAGCCGGGCAGCGTGACCCGCACGCTCTCTCCCGCCGCCTCCGCTTGCCCCGGCAGGATACACAGGAGAAGCATACATACGATCACCATGGAGATCTGTCTCCGTCGTTTCATTTTGTACCATCCTTTCTGTTCTGTCGCTGTCGTCTCTTTGAACTGTGCATTCATCATACAGCTTAATTTTACATTTGTCAACTAAAATTTGAAGACAGTATATGACCGTACGGTGCGGACAGCCAGAAATCCTCTCGACTTTACCAGCGGTGTGTGCTATACTGGGCGGGAAAACGGCAAAATACCCCAGAAATTCTGCGGCGGGAGAGTCAGCTGCGCGGTGTAGGAGAGCAATTTGGAAAATTTTTCGCTTTGAAGCCATCTGGAAGCTTCTGTGCCTGATCAAACCATTGTTCCGGGATATCTGTCAGGCCTATGCGTCCTCCTCTGGACCGCCCGTCCCGGCGCCGAATACCAGCGGGGTTAGCCGCACAAACCGAAAAAATTGGGCAAAAGGCTCGAAAGAGCCGGTTGCAAAGCGGACCCGTTTGTGGTAAAATGACAATATATAACCACAAGGAGGGCACACTCATGAAACTGTTCTTTTACGGAGCGGACCAGTGCGTGACGGGGAGCTGCCATTGCCTGGAAGTCAACGGAAAACGGATCCTGGTGGACTGCGGTCTGCAGCAGGGCCGGGATGAGCTCGACAACGGGGAGCTTCCCTTTGCCCCCAACACCATCGACTATGTGCTGGTGACCCACGCCCATATCGACCACACCGGACGGCTGCCCCTGCTGGTGCGGCAGGGCTTTAACGGCCAGATCTGGACCACCCGCATCACCGCCCGGCTCATGGAGATCATGCTCACTGACAGCGCGTATATCCAGCAGTCCGACGCGGAGTACACCAACCGGAAGAATATGCGCGCCGGCCTGCCCCGGGTAGAGCCCATCTACACCCTGGAGGACGCCCAGCGGGTTCAGGGCTATGTTCATACCCGGCGGTACGACTACCCCTTCGAGCTGTGCGAGGGCGTGACGGTGACCTTTTCCGACGCCGGGCACCTGCTGGGCTCGGCCAGCATCACCATCGACGCCGTGGAGAACGGGGAGAAGCGGACCATCGTCTTTTCCGGCGACATCGGCAACCTCAACCAGCCTATTATCCGGGACCCGGAGCTCCTTACCCGGGGCGACTACGTGGTCATGGAGTCCACCTACGGCGACCGGAACCATCAGGAGGTGTGGAGCTACACCTCCGAGCTGGCCCAGGTCATTGACCGGACTCTGGGGCGTGGGGGCAATGTCGTCATTCCCGCCTTTGCCGTGGGGCGCACCCAGGAGATTCTGTACTTTTTGCGGCGGATTAAGCAGGAAAATCTGGTGAAGTCCGTGAAGGATTTCCCGGTGTACATCGACTCCCCCCTGGCCAGCAAGGCCACTACTATCTTCTGCGGCGACCTCCAGGGCTATCTGGACGAGGAGGCCCTGGAGCTGGTGCGGGACGGGACGGATATGTTCAGCTTCCCCGGCCTGCACATCACCGAGTCGGTGGAGGAATCCAAGCTCCTCAATGCCGACAAGGTGCCCAAGGTGATTATTTCCGCCTCCGGAATGTGCGACGCGGGGCGTGTCCGCCACCACCTCAAGTACAACCTGTGGCGGCCGGAGAGCTCGGTGGTATTCGTGGGCTTCCAGTCCCCGGGCACCCTGGGCCGGACGCTGCTGGAGGGGGCCAAGACCGTGAAGCTCTTTGGCGAGGAGGTAGCGGTGCTGGCGGAGATTATCAATTTCAAGGGCCTGAGCAGCCACGCCGACCGGGACCACCTGCTGGAGTGGGCCAAGAGCTTTGAGAATCCCAAGCACATCTTTGTCGTCCACGGCGACCGGGAGGTTGCGCCCTACTTTGCCGACAGTCTCAAGCATTTGGGCATCAGCGCCCACGCGCCCCAGTATACGGAGATTTACGACCTGATTACGGGGCGCCAGGTGGAGCCCGGATATCTGCCCGCCCGGAAGCCCGTGTCCAGCGGCAGCGGAAAGATTTCTACCGCCTATCAGCGTCTGTCGTCCGTTGGCAAGCTGCTCCAGGAGGTCATCCTCCGCAGCAAGGGCCGCACCAACAAGGATCTGGCCCGCTTCGCCGATCAGCTCAAGCAGCTTATCGACAAGTGGGAGGAGTAAGAGGTTTTTTCTATGGAGATCGAGCGCATCAACAGCTATACGGACAGCCGCTTCCCCCAGGAGGTGCTGGACCAGCATGGCGCGTTCCTGGTGGACGGACAGCCCTGGGCCTTCCGTATTGCTTCGGACCATGCAGCCGTTGTCTCCGCCTCCGCCATTGACCCTTCGGCGCTGGCGGAGGCGGTGGAGCTGTTCCGCTTCTTCAGCGGGCACATTACAGAGTTTTATGACGAGAGGGGCAGATGCTTACTGCGTCTGCCCCCTGTGGAGCGCCGGGAGATCGAAATCGCCGCGCTCCAGCCCACCCAGTTCTCCGTGGACCGGGACAAGTGCGCGGCGGTGAGCCGTTTTATCCGGTCCGCCGGGGATCTGGTGGTTCCGGTAACGGTGCTGGACGGCGCGCTCTGCACCCTGGACGGCCACACCCGGCTCTATACCGCCTGGCAGATGGGCATTCGGACGGCCATGGCCTTCGACAGCCCTCTGGAGCCGGAACAGAAAGCGCTTTTTGCCGGCATTGTCCAGGAGGCCCGGCGGCGGGGCGTCTTCCGCGTGGAGGATATGGCCCTCTACAGCCACGAAGAGCAGGAGGAGAAATGGAACGGCTGGTGCCGGGATTACTTTGGCGAGCCGCAGTCGTAAAAACCAAATCCGGAGGTCCCTATGTCAGAGCTTCAAAAAAATCAACTGCACACCGCCGCCGTCACCGGTTATACCGCCGAGGGGCTGGGCGTGGCCAGAGTTGACGGACGGGTGGTTTTTGTCCATGGCGGCGTCCGGGGGGAGGTATGCTCCCTTCGGCTTCTCAAAGTGCGGAAGAGCGTGGCGTATGCCCGGGTGGAGGAGGTGCTGGAGCGCTCCCCTGCCCGGATGGAGCCGGACTGCCCCCACTATCCCGTCTGCGGCGGCTGTGATTTCCGGCATATCTCTTATGAGGAGGAGCTGGAGGCCAAGCGGCAGCGGGTGGAAGATGCTCTGCGCCGGGTAGGCGGGGCGGACGTTCGGGTGGAGGAGATTCTGGGGAGCGAAGCGGTGAGCGGCTACCGGAACAAGTGCCAGTTTCCGGTGAGCGCTGACGGGAGCTTGGGGTTCTATCGGGCCCGGAGCCATGAGGTGGTGTCCGCGCTGGACTGCCGCCTCCAGACGCCCCAGGCTAACGCTGTTGCCGGGGCGGTGGAGAGAGGCTTGCGGGAGCTGGGGATTTCCGCCTATGATGAGAGCACGGGCCGGGGGCTGCTGCGGCACCTCTATGTCCGCACGAATCGGGAGGGCCGCGCGCTGGTGTGCCTGGTGGTAAACGGCAGGGAGCTTCCCCGGGAGGAGGAACTGGTCCGGCGCGTCC
This sequence comes from Oscillospiraceae bacterium, assembly GCA_022795905.1. Lineage (GTDB taxonomy): Bacteria > Bacillota > Clostridia > Oscillospirales > Oscillospiraceae > Pelethomonas. The sequence goes on along the minus strand of JAAWHO010000098.1, from coordinate 1,109 downwards.
GGGAGGCCTGCCCGGAGACGGCGGGGGTGGTGCTCAGCATCAACACCGGTCGGACCAATGTGATTTTAGGGCCGGAGCAGCGGACGCTGTGGGGACAGGACTGGCTGGAGGACACCCTGTGTGGGCTGAAATTCCGGCTGAGCGTGCCCTCCTTCTACCAGGTGAACCGGGACCAGGCGGAGCGGCTGTATGCGGCGGCACTGGAGTTTGCCGGGCTGACCGGGCAGGAGACGGTGCTGGATTTGTACTGCGGGATTGGGACGATCTCCCTGGTGATGGCCCGGAGGGCAAAGCGGGTGATTGGCGTGGAGGTCGTTCCGGAGGCTGTGGAGGACGCGAGGGAGAACGCACAGCGGAATGGCATGGAACACGCGCAGTTCTGGGTCGGAGATGCCGGGGTCGCCGCGGCGCGGCTCCGCCGGGAGGGCCTGAGGCCGGATGTGGTTGTGGTGGACCCGCCCCGGAAGGGGCTGGCGGCGGAGGTCGTGGAGGCTGTGGCCGGTATGGGGCCGGAGCGGGTGGTTTATGTGTCCTGCGACCCTGGGACGCTGGCCAGGGATGTGCGGCAGTTTCGGGAGGCCGGCTATATAGCGGTCAAGGCCTTGGCGGTGGATATGTTCCCAAGGACACATCATGTGGAGACGGTTGTTCTTCTTTCCAAGGGAGAAATCGACTCGCAGAAGGTTAGGGTGGAGTTCTCGCTGGAGGATATGGATATGTCCGAATTTCAGAAGGGCGCAACCTATGGGCAAATTAAAGCGTACGTTCTGGAGAAGTTTGGACTGAAGGTGTCATCCTTGTATATCTCCCAGGTCAAGCGGAAGTGTGGACTGGAGGTTGGGGAGAATTACAACCTGGCGAAATCGGAAAATGCCAAGGTCCCCACTTGCCCACCGGAGAAAGAAAGGGCAATTATGGCGGCGCTAGAGCATTTTCGGATGGTTGAAGGGAGTGGACGTTAAGAGGCAACAGGCTTGTAATTCAAAAAGCGCAAAGTGGGTTATGGATTTGATTAGGGCTTGTTTGAAAAATAAATATTGCACAAATCGATGGTAAGTGCGAAAATAGAGGAATGAAGAGATATGAATTGACAAAAGGACAATGGGAAC
>JAAWHO010000097.1 GCA_022795905.1 Oscillospiraceae bacterium | reverse complement strand
CAGCTCGCCGAAGGTCATGCCCGTGGGGGTCATGCCCTTGTACTCCCGGTTGACCACCACCAGGCCGTTGGAGAAGGGCTCAATGCCGCAGATGCACTCGAAGCAGCCGCAGCTGGTCATGGGGTCCTCCATGATGGAGTACAGGCTCACGTGCTCCACCGCGCCCTGGGTAGCGGCATGAACCATCCGGTCCACGTCGGGATAGTAGCCCTTCACCTCGTCGGTGCAGCCCTCCTTGCTGATGGGCTGGCAGGGACCGGCGTCGTTGAGCTCCTTGGTGGCCTTGGCGTCCAGCCAGCTCACCGCGCCGCACAGGCCCAGCCGCTCCGGCGTCACCACACAGCAGTGGCTGGGGGCGAAGGACTGGCAGAGGATGCAGGTGTAGAACTGGTCCACGCTCTCATCGGTCATGGAGCTGAGCCGGTCGTCCCGGGCGTTGTAGGCGGGCATGGCCTCCTCGTTGAGGATCTTCGTGGCCTTCTCCGGGTCGGTGACCAGGGTGATCTGGCACTTATCCACCACGGCGGCGAACTCATCCATAATCATATAGTAGAGCACCTCGCCGAAGTGCTTCATCCGCAGGCCCTTGTCGTAGGCGTCGTTGGAGATGCGGATGCGGAACTGGTTGCGCTGGCCGGTGTGCATGACGCCCTCCATGTAGTTGAACCAGGCGTGGATCTTCCGCTCGATGACGGACTCGAAGTCCTTCTGCATCTTCGCGCCGGAGACCTCGATATAGGTGGCCAGGGCGTACTCGGTGTCCCCGCTGTCGATATCCGGGCCGTCAACGACGATTTTGTGGTCCTCCACGGCGTCCATCTCGCGGGTGGTCACCAGCTCGCAGGTGGTATTCTTGCTGGACCAGAACTCCACCTTCATATCGGCCTTGCGGATAATCTCGCCCTCAAAGGCGGCGGCGAAGGCCACGGGGATGGGCAGCTCCTTGACCTTGATCTTGATGTTCCGCAGAGCCAGGGAGTGCTTGGCGGTCTCGTCGTGGTTGGTAACCGCCTCCAGAGCGCCGGGGACCTGGAGCTCGCCGATATCCTGGTCCACGATGACCGGGAAGCCCAGGGCAATCGCGCCCGCGCCGGCGGAGACCACCACGGGGTCCAGCGCGCCGAAGGTGTTGACGAAGGCGGGGACCCGCTCCTTGGTGTACTTGAGCAGGCCAGCCAGATCGCCGGCCTGGATGTTGCCGAAAATCAGAGCCGCGCGGATCGCCACGGTCACGACGTGGATCACACTGGTGACATCGTGGCCCAGGGGCACCACCCGCAGCTCCAGGCCCATCTTCACGCCGGCCTCCAGAGCCTGCTCGATGCAGTCGCCGATCATGAAAGTCATAATGCCCTTGGACTGGTAGTCCTTGACTACTTTAGCCACGTCGGCGGCGCTGCCGGCCTTGCCCAGGACCACCGCCACGCCGGGGATATCCCCCGTGACCAGGGGCACGCCCAGGGAGCGGATGATGGGGTCGGGCACAAAGCCAATGCCGGAGTCCCCGGCGTAGGGGTCGCCGCCGCCCAGGTACTTGAGCCCCTCGATGATCTCCGCGCCCACGGCGGTGGCCAGGCCGGCGTTGAGGGCCGCGCCGATGTCGTCCTGGTTGGTAATCAGGCTCTTGAGCACGTCTACACAGGCGGGCAGGTCCCCCAGGACCTTGACCTTCACGCCGGTGGCGGCGTAGATGGTGGGGAAGAAATAGGCGGTGTCAGGGAAGGAGACAGGGGTGTCGGCGCCGTGCTTGGCAATGGCGTCGTTGACGGCCCCCGCTGTCAGGCCCGCCACGGCATTGGAACCGGAGTAGATCAGATCAGTTAACGCGCTCATAGCAAAACAACCTCCTGTAAAATAAGATCCGTATTTTCAGGGCTCTCTTTATTCAATATACCAAAATTTCGGGGATTTGTATAGGACTTTTCCGACTCTTTCCAAAAATTTTTTCCATCCCCCCGCGGGGGATAGGCGGCGGGGCCTACCGCACGGCGTTCTCCAGGGCCCGCAGGAGACTGTCCCGGCTGACGGGCTTATAGAGGAAGGTCATCGCGCCGATGGTGCTGGCGTCATGAATGGTGTCGTCGCAGACCAGGGAGGAGATCATGATGATCTTCGCATCCGGGTGCTCCTCCAGGATGATCTGGGCGGTTTCCAGCCCGTCGATGCCGGGCATGATGATATCCATTGTCACGACGTCGGGCCGGATCTCGTCGTAGCGGGCGATGGCCTCCTCGCCGTTTTCGCAGTACGCGGCGACCTCATAGTCGGAATCCTCCAGCAGCTTGCGGATCTGCAGCTCCGCCATGCGGGAGTCGTCTACAACCATAAGCTGTTTTTTCATCAATCAGTTCCTTCTTTCTATTCAATCACTTCTCGCGCGGGCTACATCAGCACGATCTCGCCGTGGACCATAACGGCCACGCACTGGCGGGATTCCTGGCGCACCCGGTACGTCTCGTCCCCGAAGGTGATCTCCGTCCCGGGGTAGGCGATGCCGCACTCCAGACGCCCGTCGTTCTTTTCCTCCGCGGCCACCTTCAGCTCCGCCAGCTCGTTGTCCAGCTGCTTGAGCTTGAGCTCGGCTACCGTCAGCTTCGCCCGGGCTTTCTCCAGGAGGCTGGATCTGCCGGTGCTGTCCGGCTGGCACTCCAGCTTCTCCAGCTCCATCTCCAGGTCCTCCATCTCCCGCTGCACGATCTCCCGCTCAAAGTTGGTGCAGGGCAGGCCCCCCAGGGCTACGGAGGTGCGGCACTCCGACCGGGCCCCCACGGCGATGGCCGTGATCTTCTTGGCCGCCCAGATCCGGCCGCCGATGATGGTCCCCCGGCCGGAGCGGACCACCACCTCCCCGTCGCTGTAGATCTGGCTGTTGATGACGCAGTCGGTCTGCAGGTTTTCCCGGACATAGATGGTGGAATTTTCGATGTACTTGGAGAAGAGGCTCCGGTGGGAGCGGATGATGGCGCTCCCGTCCCCCAGGATACCCTTGACCACGATCAGATCCCCGCCGGCCTCCACGGAGCTGCCGGCCTCCACCACGCCGGCGACCTGGACGTTCCCCATCGCCCGGACGGTGAAGCCGCTGAGCACGTCGCCCCGGATGTTCACGTCCCCCAGGAAATTGATGTTTCCCGTGGAGAAATCCACATTCCCCTGGATGTCCAGCACGGGCTTGACCTGGAAGCTGTGGCCGGTGAACTCCACATCCCCGGATATGGTGGCCAACAGCAGGATGCCGTCCTCGCTGATCTCGGTGTTCCGGCCCTTGGGGAGGGGCACGGGCTTGCCGCTCTTGGCGGGGATCTCCTCATTGAGCACTGTCCGGCCCGGCTCGCCCTCCGTGTGCTTGATGAGCCGGCAGATGGCCTCCCCCTCCTTCACGTTGTGGATAAGGTTCAGGGCGGTGTAGTCCACCCGGTCGTACTCGTCTACCTGGAGCACCCGGTCCACAGACCGTGGGAAGTAATCCACGATGTTGCCGTTGCTCCCGTCGAAGGCGGGCTTCCCCTGGGCGATCAGGTGCAGGTGGAAGTAGCGCGCCTCCTCGTGGGACAGCCGGTCCGCCAGCTTGGCATCCAGGCCGTAGGAGATCCCCTGCTTGGCCAGGGCCTGGTCCAGCAGGTCCCGGGACAGCTCCGCCCCGCCCCCCGCCGGCGGGAGCACGAACACCCAGGCCCAGAGCTTATCCGCCGAGAGGAAGAAGCAGGGCAGGGCGTCCAGCACCACCGGGGGCGGTTCGTCGGCCATCGCCTCCTTCTTCTTGTCGGCCTTCCCCTGGGGCCTGCCCTTACGGTTGAGCTGCTTGAGCCGGGCGGAGCACTGGCTGGTCACGACCGTCCGCAGGCGGCTCAGCTCCCGGCGGGCTATCTCCTCCGAAAGCGCGCCGTCCTCATCCAGGCAGAGCCGGGGCGCGGGCAGATAGCCGGACTCCTTCCGCCGGAGGTTGTAGAGCTGGTGAATGGCGTGCTCCTGGGGCAGCTCCAGCAGGGTCGGGCTGGGCCCGCTGGGCGTCAGGAACTCCGGCGTCTCCGCCGCTGCCGGCTCCTCCTGGGCAGGGGCGGCCTCGGTCTCGGTCTCCTCCTGCTGCTTGGCGCCAAACAGGAGCTCCGCCAGCCTATCCTTCAGTGACATATCCACAACACCTCTTTTCCCCTTAATAGGTTTCTGTTCCCATTATATCCAGCCGGGGCCCCATTGACAAGTGGCAATTTGCCGATTCCAGGAAAATCCATCCCCTCGCGGGGCGGTTTTTGGGGAGGGGCTGCCCCTGGGACCGAAAATTCCGGGAACCTGGGCGCGGTTTTTTCCGACTATAAGGGCAGAGACGTCTCTAAAGGCAAAGGAGGGGGAGGACATGAACGATCAACAAATCATCGACCTATACTGGCAGCGCAGCGAGGAGGCCCTCCGGGCGACGGAGGAGAAATACGGCGCCTACTGCCGGGCCGTGGCGGGGAACATTCTGGCGGACCGGCTGGACGCGGAGGAGTGCGTCAGCGACACATGGCTGCGGGCGTGGAATGCCATGCCGCCCTACCGGCCCAACAAGCTGCGGCTGTTCCTGGGGAAGCTGGCCCGCTCCGCCGCCTGCGACGCCCTGCGCTCCCGGACTGCCCGGAAGCGGGGCGGCGGGGAGTGTTTGCTGGCCCTGGAGGAGCTGGGGGAGTGTGTGCCCGCAGTGCCGGGGGCGGACCGGGCGGCAGAGGAGCGGGAGCTGGCGGAGATTTTGGACCGCTTTCTCCGCTCTCTGCCGGAGCGGGACTGCAATGTGTTCCTGCGGCGGTACTGGTACGCGGAGCCCCTGGAGGGCATCGCCGGGCGGTACGGGATGAAGGTGAACACGGTAAAAACCCGCCTGTTTCGGATACGGGGCAGGCTGCGGGACTATCTGGAAAGCGAGGGGATCTTGTTATGAGCGGTAGGGAAAAGCTGTTTGCCGCCCTGAGCGGGGTGGGCGAGGACCTGCTGGAGCGGAGCGAAAAGGGCGCGGCGCGCCCGAACCGCTGGCTGGGCTGGGGGATGGCGCTGGCGGCGTGCCTGGCGCTGGTATTTGCCGGGCAGCTGATGCTGCACAGGGGGGCGGATGTTCCGGCGGCGGTGGATGGCCCGCCGGCGGACGAGCGGCAGGAGGGGCCCGGCACGGCGGCAGCGCCCATGGAGCTGCCCGAGGGCGAGGGGCAGTACCACTTCCTGCAATTCCGCCTGGACCGGAAGCAGGACGCGCCGGGCTTCAGTATTTTTGTCAGCGAGGAGAGCTACCGCGCCTATGAGCAGAGCGGGGCCTACGTGATCTGCCCCCGGCAGAAGGCGGAGGGGCTGCCAGAATGCAGGCTGGAGATCACCTGGACCGGGACGCCGCCGGAGGAGGAGGCGCAGAACGTGGAGCGTCAGCTGGGGAGCCTGTACCAAGACGCCTGGAGCGGCCACAGCGGCGCGGCGGACGATATGTGGCCCCCGCCCTGGGACGCCTATATCGTCTGGGGGGGCAACGGCGCGGACTGGGACGATGCCCAGCGGCTGGTCTGGGTGGTCAGCGACGGGCAGGAGGGCTCCTTTGTCCTCTCCGCCAGCTACTTCACGGAGGCCACGGAGGGCCATGGGGCGATGTTCTATGATATGATGAGCACCTTCCAGGCGGAGCAGGAGGTCCCGGCCTGGCGGGAGGCGCTGGAGGACGCGGCGGAAGCGCTGATAAAGGAGCAGCTCCCCGAAGGGGCCAGCGTGGCCAGTATTGACTACAGCGTCTCCGGCGAGGGGGAGGACGCCTCGGCGGCGGTGACGGTCGAGTACCGGCTGGGGGGCGAGGAGCCCTATGAGGAGTTGGTCCTGGCACTTGTATGCAGGGACGGCGTGTGGATGCAGTAGGAAGGAGGGCCGGGGATTATTCCCCGGCCCTCCTCTGTATGGCGGTCACTCCTGGTCCTTGGCCAGCGCAATCTTGTCCAGCAGCTCTACGATCTCTTGCCGTGTGTAGTTCTCCTTCTCGCCATTGCTGAAAATGAGCCGGAGGTCATACAGCAGCGCCTTCTGCGTATCCTTGCGCTCTTTTTCGGTACCCATAGTCAACACCTCCTTCATATATATTTATAGTATAATTTCCCCCCGCGAATTTGTCAACTTCTTTTACCATCCGGCCAGTTTTTCACCGATGATGGCGGACTCACGGCTATCGGGGGTCCAGTTGGTGTAAATCAGGACAATGCGGTCCTCGTAGAGCAGCGCCTGAGTCCCGTTCCGCCTCGCGGCGGCGTCGGCCCCCCAGGGGGACGGGTCGATGGGGGTATAGCCGCTCAGCTGGTGATTCCCATACTTGGGTCCCCTCATGATTGTGTCCCAACACAGCTCCCGCAGCCAGTCCCAGGGGATGTCCGCGATCCGGCAGGAGAAGGTGGGAAGCTCGCTGTCCGAGGCCGCGGAGCCCTGGTACCAGCTGTCGAAAGCGGCCCAGGGGGTCCTGCCGCTCCCCTGGTGGAGATACTCGCACCGGTCCGCCTCCGTCACCGCATAGCCCAGGTCCTCCAAAGTGAGGGGCAGTTCCTCCGCGCTCACTTCTTTGGGCCACTCCGGTGGGAGAGCGGCGTCCAGAGTCCGGCCAAGGGCCCTCATCCCGGCGGTGAGCGCGATCCCCAGGACAGCGGCGGCGGCGATGGTGCCCACCAAACTGGCGGTGTTGGAGAACCGATGGCGCTTGAACTCCCGCAGGAGGGCCCGCATCATGATCGCCAGCAGCAGATATCCGGCGATGTCTGCTGCAATCCAGATCAGTGTGCCCTGCCCCTGCCCCGCGCAGGTAAATCCCAGCGCCACGAACACCGCCGCCAGAGAGATAAGGTCCCCCGCCATCTGGAGGGACCCCCGAATCCGGGCGCAGGCCCCGCCCCGCCTCACGGACCAGCGGGAATAGAGATACCAGCCCCCCACCCAGAGCAGCCCGGCCAGCGAGTCGATAAAGAAGGTCGCCGTGGTGATCAAAATCCCCAGGGTGCTGTACTGGCTTGCTACGGACAGAGGGCTCCACCGGAAGCTGTCCCTCAGGGAAAAGCACCAGAAAACAGCCATCAGCAGCCAGAGCCCATTGACCAGCACCATAGTCCGCAGGATTACCCGGCGGAGGGCCTTCAGCTTCAGCCTCTCGTCGGTCTCGATGGGCACCGGGGCCGGGCGGAAATTGCGGAAATACTGAATGGAGCCGTAGGAGCACACGTACTCCCACCCGGCGGCCCGGCAGTAGTCGTAGTAGGTCTCCTGGCCCTCCACGGGGGCGGCGTCGAAGATGGTGGCCTCCGGGAAGAAGGCCACGGCGTAG
>JAAWHO010000096.1 GCA_022795905.1 Oscillospiraceae bacterium | reverse complement strand
TCACGATCCTGGTCAGCGACTGCTCCCGCCGGGGCGTTCAGGCAGCTGGCCGGATCGCCCGGCTAATCAAGGAGCTGGGATTGAAAACCGAACGTGTGGCGCTGATTGTCAACCGTGCGCCCAATGGGGAGCTGAACGAGGGGACACGGGAGGAAATTGAGAAGCAGGGACTGGAGCTGCTGGGGGTCGTTCCCCACGATGATCTGGTCTACCAGTACGACTGCGACGGACGTCCCACGGCAGCGCTTCCTGCAGCTTCGCCTGTTCGTAAAGCACTGCGGGAAATTGTTGGGAAACTTGGGCTGTAGGCCAATTTTATTTGAGTAATGGAGGTATTATAAAATGAGCGTTCTCGGCGGCTGCGAAGAAAAGAACAAGACCCCTGTTCTGGAGGAGCGTATCTGCCCCAACTGCGGGGATGAAGCAGAAGTGTTCACTGTCAAGGGGCGGCTGATAGATGATTTTGTGTGTACCTGCGGCTATGTGTTTCATAGGGAGGAGCAATTTAGCGAAGGTTTCCAGACAACCAGTGATTGACAATCCGGGAATTGTGGGGTATGCTAGGTTTGTGGTAAATTATGAACGGAGGTGCATCACCATGAACACAGCGGAATTGAAAAAATTCTGCACCGAGGTCCGCCGGGACATCATCAACATGACGGCCAACGCGGGCAGCGGCCACCCCGGCGGCTCCCTGTCGGCGGTGGAGCTGATGAGCGGCATTTTTTCCAAAATGCGCGTGGACCCCAAGGACCCGAAAAATCCGGACCGGGACCGGTTCGTTCTCAGCAAGGGCCACTCCGCTCCCTGCTATTACGGCGTGCTGGCGGAGCTGGGTTTTTTTGACAAGGCGGAGTTCGCCAATTTCCGGCAGCTCCACAGCATTCTCCAGGGCCACCCGGATATGAAGAAGATCCCCGGCGTGGACGCCTCCAGCGGCTCTCTGGGCCAGGGCGTCTCCCTGGCGGTGGGCATGGCCCTGGGCGCCAAGCACCAGGGGAAGGATATTAAGGTCTACACCGTCCTGGGCGACGGCGAGTGCCAGGAGGGTCAGGTGTGGGAGGCATTCATGGCCGCCAACCACTATAAGCTGGACAACCTGACCGTCTGCATCGACAACAACGGCCTGCAGATCGACGGCCGCAATGACGACGTCATGAGCCTGGGCGATCTGGCCGGGAAACTGCGGGCCTTCGGCTTCCACACCATCGAGCTGGCCGACGGCAACGACCTGGAGACGGTGCTGGCGGCCCTGGACGAGGCTGTGGAGCCCGGGAAGCCCAAGGCCATCCTGGCCCACACGGTGAAGGGCAAGGGCGTGTCCTACATGGAAAACCAGGCCGGCTGGCACGGCAAGGCTCCCAACGAGGAGCAGCGGGCGCAGGCACTGAAGGAACTGGAGGGTTGAGAGCATGAGTGAGAAAGCAACGCGCGCCGCGTACGGCGAGGCCCTGGCGGAGCTGGGGGCCGTCAATGATAAAGTCGTGGTCCTGGACGCCGACCTGTCCGGCGCGACCATGACCGCTACCTTCAAGAAGGCGTTTCCCGGCCGCCACTACAACGCCGGCATTGCCGAGGCCAACATGGTCGATATGGCCGCCGGTATGTCCACCATGGGGCTCATCCCCTTCTGCTCCACCTTCGCCATCTTCGGCGCGGGCCGGGCCTATGAGCAGGTCCGCAACTCCATCGCCTACCCCCATCTGAATGTCAAGCTGGCGATGACCCACGCCGGCGTGTCCGTGGGCGAGGACGGCGGGAGCCACCAGTCCATTGAGGACATTGCTCTCATGCGGGTCATTCCCGGCATGACGGTGCTCTGTCCCGCCGACGCCAACGAGACCCGGAAGGCCATTTTCGCCGCCGCGGAGATGGACGGCCCTGTCTACATCCGTTTGGCCCGGCTGGCGACCCCGGTGTTTGAGGAGGACTACCCCTTCGAAATCGGCAAGGCCAACGTGCTCCGGGACGGCAAGGACGTGGCGGTATTCGCCACCGGCCTGATGGTCAACGAGGCTCTGATGGCCGCCAAGACCCTGGCCGAGCAGGGCGTGGAAGCCGCCGTCATCAATATCCATACCATCAAGCCCCTGGACGAGGCCTGCGTGATGGAGTACGCCAAGAAGTGCGGCAAAGTCGTCACCGTGGAGGAGCACAGCATCATCGGCGGACTGGGCGAGGCGGTGGCCAGCACCCTTATGGGCAAGGTGGACTGCAAATTCCAGCGCATCGGCGTGGAGGACAAGTTCGGCACCTCCGGCAAGGCCAAGGACGTGCTCAAGGAGTACGGCCTCACCGCGCCCCAGATCGCGGAGCGCGTCAAGGGGATTCTGTAAAGCGGGCCATGCGGTATGAGGACTACCGGGGCCCGGAGATCCAGGACGAGCCGAAGCCATATGTCCCGCTCCCGGTCCGGATCGTCCGCGTCCTGGCGCTGGCCTGCAATATTTTTGTCACGGTCTTTTTTTCCTTTACCACCCTTGGGTTCTGGCTGGGCTGGCGGGAGGGCGGGAGCCCGGTGTACTATTACGGCATCTATACCTTTGCCGCCATCACGCTCCTCTCCTTCCCGCCGCTGGGGAGCCTGCTGCGGAAAAGGCTGGGCGCCAGGGCCGCGCGGTGGATCCGCTGGGGCGGCTGCTTTGTGATCTATCTATTGTTTGTCGCCGTGATCGTGCCATAAAAGGAGCGCTCATCCCAACGGATGAGCGCTCCTTAACTCTCCAAAAATATCTCTGTCGGCTAAGATTCGCCCACTCGCCCCCCCCCTTGTGAAAGGGGGGAGGGCCGCGCCGCAGGCGTGGCGGGGGGATTCCCGCACCCAAGGTCGCGTATAGCGCCAGATTTCCGATAGACGAAGGTTCCCTGCGACGAATCCCACCACCACCGCCTGCGGCGGCGGTCCCCCTCCCTTTCACAAGGGAGGCAAGGGGATGAATCTACCCTTTCGCCCACCGGGAGGCGAGGGGACTTTGCTGCCCTGTCAGATTGACACGCCGGGCGCGCTCCTTCCCGTCAGAACCGTTCACCCCTTGATATTGAACCCCCCGCAAATCTTCCGGGCGGACATCTCCAGCTCCTGGAGGGAATAGAGTCCCGACGCCCCGCCGGTTTCCGGCTTCACCGAGACGCTCAGCCGCCGCAGGCTGAAAACCGAATCAAACCAGGTGGCCTTCAGCCAGCTGTCCGGGCTGACCTGGGCGGTGACAGACTGGTACTTGGCGTCAAAGGAGGCAAAAACGGCCTTGACGCTCTGATAGACCTTCTCCTTCTCCTCCGGCTGCCCGCCGCTGACCTGGACGGATCTGGTATCAATCTGCATCAAAAAACCTCCCTTATGGTTTGTCCCTCTGCCCTGATTATCGACAGGCCGGGAGAAAACATAAGGGAGGCTTCTTCTACAGCTCCAGCACGTACCGCTCGCAGGCGTTGATGATCGTGGTGGGTCCCCGGTGGAGCTCCCGGTGGATGCTTCCGCCGCCGTACTCCATGTGGACGTGGCCGTGGACGAGATAGCTGGGCTTGTACTTGTCCATAAAATCCGCCAGGCACTCGAACCCCCGGTGGGCGTAGTCCTCTGCGTCGCCGTAGCCCTGGGCGGGGGCGTGGGTGACCACGATGTCCACCCCGCCGGCCCGCCAGAGCTTGAAGCGCAGGCGCTGGATGCGACGGCGCATCTGCCGCTCGGTGTACTGGTGGGGCCCGCCGCTGTACAGAGGGCTGCCCCCCAGGCCCAAAATCCGCAGGCCCTTGACCACCACCAGCTTGTCCTCGATGCAGTCGCACCCCTCGGGGGGGTGCTGGTCATAGGTCTTATCGTGGTTCCCGTGGACGTAGAGCAGGGGCGCCCGGCCCATGGTCACCAGGAACGAGAGGTATTTGGAACTGAGATCCCCGCAGGAGATCATCAGCTCATAGTCCGCCAGCCGCCCCGGCTGGTAGTAGTCCCAGAGATACGGACTCTCCTTGTCGGAGAGCAGCAGGATTTTCACAGCAGCGTGCCCTCCTTCTCCGGCGGGATGCTGTCCCGGTGGACCCCCTGGAGCCGGACGATGTTCCGGGCCATGGGCAGGATCTCCTCAAAGGCCGGGAGCGCGCCGTCCACGCTGCCGCACAGCCAATCCATGTGGAGAATCTCCTCGGGGCTGAAATACCGGGTGCCGTCGCTCTGGACCTCCCCGTCCTGGGAGCGGATATACTGGCGGAAGGGGTCGATGGTCCCCTCGGCCACCCCGCGGCGCAGGATATCCGCCAGCTGGCGCACGCCGTCGGGCAGATCCTGGCTCAGCAGCACATCCACCGCCCGGCTGCGCATCCCCCACCAGTAGTTCACCGCCCGGCCCCCGTCGGCGGCGCTCAGGGCGTCCCAGCCGCCGGAGAGGATGCTGCGGACCACCTTCTCATACACGCACCCCCAGTGCCAGTAGGGAGAGGCCAGGGGCTCCAGGCTCCCATCCTCCCGCAGCCGGCACAGGCCCCAGGGCTCCTGGACCCGGTCCGGGGTGGGGATATCCCGGTTGGAGATGAGCTCCACCCCCGCCTCCCGCAGCGCGGCGAAGGGGTCCTCCTCCACGCAGGACCAGACCAGCTTGATCCTGGCCCGGGGGTTGGTCAGCTGGGCCCCCAGGGCAAAGGCGTTGATGCTGGCGGGGACGCCGAAGATGGGGCTGGAGGCCACATAGCCGATCTTTCCGCTCCTGCTCATGGCCCCGGCAATGGCCCCGGTGACAAATTTGCCCTCATAGATCCTGCTGTAGTAGGTCCGCACGCCGGTGTAGGGCATGGCGGCGGAGCAGTTGAGGATCTTCACGCTGGGGTACCTGGCGGCGATCTTCCGGCAGGGGGCGATGAGGGGCGGCGTGGTGGCGATGAGGAGCTGGGCGCCGTTTTCAATGGCCTGTTCCATCAGCTCCTCGGCGTTCTCCCCGGGGACCGCCTGGTCGAAGCTCTGGACGGTGACCTGGTCGCCCATGACGGCCTCCAGATACAGCCGGCCCAGGTCGTGGGCCCGGGCCCAGTCGCTCTCCTCCGGGGAGCGCTCGTTGATGAACGCCACGTTCAGCCGGGCGGGGAACATGGCCTTGACCAGCCGGCCCAGCAGGCCCTCCCCCTTCTCCTCCCCCTCCTCGTCGGTCTTGACGGCGATGGGGTCGGACTGGGAGAGGACCTTCACGTCCGCCCACACAGCGCTGAGGCTCTTGGCCAGCTCCGGGGCGGTGGTGGTCTTGGCCGTCTCGAAGGGGTAGACCTTCAGCCACACCAGCAGGGCGTCCGCCGCCGTCACCGGCAGGGCGTCGCCCCCCAGCTTTTTGAAGGCGGCCTGGAAATAGGTGAAGCCGGAGATAAATTTCTGCCGCTCCTCGTCCGTCCAGACGTGGTCCGGCTCGTGGCCCAGGGCGGCCTGGAGCTTGGCGAAGCTGCCGGGCCGGGTGAAGCGCAGGCGGTAGAGCTTCGTCATCTGGTAGGACTCCATAAACTCGTAGTAGGCCCGGATGGCCGGGTCGTCGCTCCATGCCGGGACCAGCCGGATGACATACCCGGGGACCGTGGGGGCGTCATAGCTCTTGAGGACGCTGACCCGCTTGTTGCCCTCCTGGACGTAGAAGTGGCCCATATACTCATAGCAGCGGATGGGGTCCCGAATGCCCTCGTCCCCCAGGTGGGCGGCGCACAGCTCCATCCACTTGACGGCGAACTCCGAGTCCGGCTCCATCAGGGGCATGAAGTTGTCAGCGAAGGCCAGGCGGCGGCCCTTGGTCTTGGTGCCCACGATCTGCTCAGTGGGGATCTCCAGCACTCCCAGCTCCACCCGGCCGGCCAGCATGGAGTCGTCCAGGATGTCGTCGAGCACCTGGGGGTAGGGGTAGCGGCCCCGGAGGACAGCCTCCCTGCTGCTCTTCTGACCTGATTTTAACGCCTTGCCGTACTGCTCAGCCGCCTCGTAACGGTTGGACATAGGCACTCCTTTCCCGCCCCGACGGGGCGCGCTCACAAAATAATTTCCCTAAAAACAGGGCCATTATACCCAAAGCGGGCCGCCGGCGCAATCCCCTTCTTACCTCCGGGACGGAGATTTTCTTTGTCAAAAGGAGGCCTTTCCCAGTAATTTTCCATAAAAGCCTCTGAGCGCGAAGGTCAAAAATTCTGACAGACGGGCCGGCCGGGAGGCCGGCGTCCTGCTCCCCAGAAAAATTTTCAAAGAAACGCACAAAAAGGTATAGCCAAGCGGCGAAACATGGCGTATAATCGGGCTGTGCGCAGGCGGCGGGGAGGGCCCCATACCTCCTAACGGGCCGCGCCCGGCGTTCCACCGCCTGAATACGCGCGAATTTTTTTACTTAGGAGGTACCCCAAGCAATGAAAACATGGAAAAAGCTGCCGGCTCTGCTGCTGGCAATGGCCGCGGTCCTGGGCCTGACCCTCACCGCCCTGGCGGCGGAGGCCCCGGTGTACGAGGATGTCGCCGGAACCTGGTCCGAGGCGTATGTCGCCCGGGTCGCGGACCTCATCGACGGCCGGACCGAAACCACCTTCGCCCCCAACGAGAACATCACCCGCGCCGAGCTGGTGACGGCCCTGTACCGTCTGGCCGGCTCCCCGGATCTCCCCAACGACGCGGAGAATCCCTTTGCCGACGTGGCGGAGGACGCCGCTTACCGTGACGCCGTGGTCTGGGCCAACGATAACAGCATCGTGGGCGGCAGGAATGCCGAGACCTTCGACCCCGACGGCAGCGCCACCCGCCAGGAGATCGCCAAGATTCTCAACCTCTACGCCGCCCAGGCTGTCGGCAAGGTGGAGCTGGTCAGCCGGGTGGACGATCTGTCCGGCTTCCCCGACGCCGGCGATGTCGCCGGCTGGGCCAAGAGCTATATGAACTGGGCTGTTTCCAGCGAGTTCATCACCGGCAGCGACGGGAAGCTGGACCCCAAGGGTACCGCTACCCGGGCCCAGATCGCCGCCATCCTCTGCCGGTACATGGATGACGCCTCCACCGGCGACGCCTCTGCGGACAACCCCCGGAACCAGGACGAGATCGGCGAGAACGAGCTGCTGGTGGTCAGCTTCGGCACCAGCTTCAACGACAGCCGGGTGGCCACCATCGGGGCCGTTGAGGAGGCCATGGAGAAGGCCTTCCCCGACTACTCCGTCCGCCGGGGCTTTACCGCCAACATCATCATTGAGCACATCCAGCGCCGGGACGGCGAGGTCATCGACGATGTGGACGAGGCCCTGGACCGGGCCAAGGCCAACGGCGTGAAGAACCTGCTGGTCCAGCCCACCCACCTGATGAACGGCTACGAGTACGGCGATCTGGT
>JAAWHO010000095.1 GCA_022795905.1 Oscillospiraceae bacterium | reverse complement strand
GACCAGAGCAGGGTGGAGCTGGCCTCCGGCGGCAGCGTCACCCTGAATGCGGTCATTCTGCCTGCGGTGTCCAATGCCGCCGTCACCTGGACCAGCAGCCGGGCGCATGACGGAGCCCACGGTCAGGCAGTTGAAGTAGTCGTCGATGAAGATCAGAATGCCCAGCACGAAGGTGGCCAGCATGGCCCCCACCCGGGTTTTGATGTTCTTCTCCGCCCAGCGACCGAAGGCGGCGGAGCCGCCGGAGGCGTTGACCAGCGCCACGATGATGCCCAGGAGCACCAGGAACAGGAAAATACCGGCGTTGCCCTCAATGGCGGAGACAAGGCCGTCGTTGATAATGGTGTCCAGGGTATCCACCAGGGCGAAGTTGCACTGAAACAGGGCGCCCACCAGGATGCCGATGAACAGAGACGAGTACGCCTCCTTGGTGATGAGGGCCAGGCCGATGGCCACGATAGGCGGCACCAGGGCCCAGAAGGTGCCGTACATACTTGAGACTGCCAGTTCCATGGGGTTTCTTCCTCCTAAAAACAAAAAATTCAGTCATGACGCAATCATGACTGAACGCAGTGGGTTTTCCGCTCCGCCATGACAGCTCTCCACGTTTCCGTGACAGTCCGGCGGATCTTATCCGACGGCCCAGCTTCCGCTCCGTCAGACACCGGGGCGGCGCTTCGGCGGCAGTCCCTTTCTCTCCCCGCGCTGTCCGGCGTCCGGATGGGGAGGTACTCCTGGCGGCCGCACCTCTATCATAACTCTATTTCGGCCGGGGGCCGATACTCGTTATTATACGCAGGTGTCGGAAAAAGTCAAGAATTTTCGGAGAATTTGTGAAAAAAAGTTCTCGACCCCCGGACCTGCCGGGCCCGGCGCGGCGAATGACGCAGATTTTTCTGAAATTCCTTGCCTTACGCTCTTGCCATAGACCGCCGGTAGATGGTAGAATAAGTCCATATAACCATGCCCCTCCCTGGCCAGGCCCGGGGCTGCCTGACAAAAAAATACATAGGGGGACGACTGCTATGAGACGAGACGACCTTCTGCTCGGATTGGAGAACGGAGCGCTGCTGTCACAGCTGAAACCGGTCTACGGCCCGGGCGCCGCGGCGGCGGCGGCCCGGCTGGCGGAGCTGGTGCGGGAATACGGGGAGATCTTCCCCTGCGGGGAGGACACCCGGACGCTGCTCTTCTCCACGCCGGGGCGCACGGAGCTGGGCGGGAACCACACCGACCATCAGCGGGGCCACGGCCTGTGCGCCAGCGTGGACCTGGACACCATCGCCTGCGTGGTCCCCAACAAAAGCCGGGTCATCCGGGTCAAGTCCCGCCACCACCGCATCGCGGAGGTGGACCTGGACGACCTGTCCATCCACCAGGAGGAGGTGGGGAACTCCGTGGCCCTGGTCCGGGGCATCGCGGCCCGGGTGGAGCAGCTGGGGTATCCCGTCACCGGCTTTGACGCCTATACCACCACCCGGGTCCTCCGGGGCAGCGGCCTGAGCTCCTCCGCCGCCTTCGAGGTGCTCATGGGCACCATCGCCAACCACCTCTTCTGCGGCGGGGCCTTCTCCCCCGTCCAGGTGGCCCAGATGGGCCAGTATGCGGAGAACGTCTACTTCGGCAAGCCCTGCGGACTCATGGACCAGCTCTCCTGCTCCGTGGGAGGGGTCATCGCCGTGGATTTTGCCAACGAGTCCGAGCCGGCTATCCGGCAGGTGCATACGGATCTCTCCTCCTATGGCCACGCCCTGTGCATTGTGGACACCCGGGCCAGCCACGCGGATCTGACGGCGGACTACGCCGCCATCCCCCAGGAGATGCGGGAGGTGGCCGCCTGCTTCGGCCGGGAGGTGCTGGGGGAGGTGGACCCGGCGGTCTTCCGGGAGAGCATCCCCCTGGTGCGGGCCACCTGCGGCGACCGGGCCATGCTCCGGGCCCACCACTTCTTTCTCGACGACGCCCTGGCCGTCCGGGAGTGCGACGCCCTGGCCCAAGGGGACTTCGACACGTTCCTGGAGTGCGTGAACCGGTCCGGCCGCTCCTCCTTTATGTATTTGCAAAATGTGTCCAACTACCGGGAGAGCCGGTCCCAGCCGGTGGCGGTGCTGCTGGCCATGGCGGAGGACCTGCTCTCGGGCCGGGGAGCCTGCCGGGTCCACGGCGGCGGCTTCGCGGGGACCATCCAGGCCTTTGTCCCCCTGGAGCAGCTGGACGAGTTTGCCTGCGGCATGGAAGCGGTGGCGGGAGAAGGGGCCTGCCATGTGCTGGACCTGCGCAGCAGCGGGTCCGTGCTTCTTATCCAGTGATCTCCCTTTCAGGAAGGAGTTTAACCTTATGCGATATGAAACAATTTCTCTCTCTGTCCCCGGCGCCGACGCGCCGGCTCAGCTGACGGCCTATGTGCCGGACAACACCCCCCAGATCGGGCTGGACCGCCGCCGCCCGGCCATTATCATCTGCCCCGGCGGAGGCTACGGCCAGGTGTCCGACCGGGAGGCAGAGCCGGTGGCCCTGCGCTTTCTGGGGCTGGGATACGCGGCCTTTGTGCTCTGGTACCACGTGGCCCCCCAGGCCCGGTGGCCCGTGCCCCAGCGCCAGCTGCTGGCCGCCATCGACTATGTGCGCACCGGCTGCGAGGACTACCATGTGGATCCGAAGGCGATTATTGCCCTGGGCTTCTCGGCGGGAGGGCACCTGGCCGCCTGCGGCGGGACTATGTGGAACCGGCCGGAGGTCTATCGGTGCCTGAAGAAGAAGGCCCTGGCCTACCGGCCCGACGGCCTGGTGCTCTGCTACCCGGTCATCACCTCCGGGGACCACAGCCATATGGGGTCCATCCAGAACCTGCTGGGGGACCGGTACGAGGAGCTGCTGCCCCTGGTGAGCCTGGAGCGGCGGGTGAAGAGCAGCACGCCGCCCACCTTCATCTGGCACACGGCGGACGACACGGTGGTGGACCTGGAGAACACCCTCCTCTTTGAGACGGCTCTCAAGGCCCGGGGCGTCCCGGTGGAGTGCCACATCTACCCCCACGGCGCCCACGGCCAGTCCCTGGCGGACCGGACCTGCTTCCCGGAGAAGGACCTTTGGCGGGTCAGCGTCCCCTGCGCCGGCTGGGTGACCAAGTGCGACGCGTGGATCCAGAATACGTTTATGCGATAATCCAAGCCGCCGCCCCCGGCTGGGGCGGCGGCTTTTTTTCGGCTCTCTGCGAGTGTTTTCCCGGTTTTGGCCGTAATATAGAGTGACCGGTCATTTCCCAAACAAGGAACCGAGGTGATCCATTGAACGAAAACAATCTGGCGGAGGCCCTCCGGCGGAGGGACGAGGCCGCCATCGCCCTGGTCATGGAGCGCTACGCCAGGCTCCTGTGGTCTGCGGCCAGCCGCGCCCTGGGTCGGGAGGCCGCGGCAGAGGACCTGGAGGAGATCGTGGCGGACGTGTTCGTCTATCTCTGGGAGAACCCGGAGCGGTTCGACCCCGGCCGGGGGAAGCTCAAGGACTGGCTAGCTGCCATTGCCCGGAGCCGGGCGGTGGACCGCCGCCGCCAGCTGCTCCGCCTGGCCGCCGTGCCCCTGGAGGAGAACACTCTGGCGGGAGAGCTGGGTCTGCTGGAGCAGATTTTGGAGAGCGACGCCCGTCAGTCCCTGTCCAGCGCCGTGGAGGCCCTGGAGGAGCCGGACCGGGAGATCATTCTCCGCCGCTACTACCGGGACGAGAAGCCCCGCGCCATTGCCCGGGCCCTGGGCCTGAGCGTCAAGCAGGTGGACAACCGCCTCTACCGGGCAAAGGCGAAGCTGCGCTCAAGCATTCAACTTTGAAAGGAGGCCCTTCTTGAAACTGCAACATGAAAATATGGCCAATATCCGCCGCCGCTTCACGGCCAAAACCGGCGTCAGCCTGCCGGAGAGCCGCCCACGCCGCCTGCCGGCCCGGAGCCTGCTGCTGGCCGCTGTCCTCGCCGTCCTGCTGACTGCCACTGCCTTTGCCGGGACCCTGTTCTCCGGCCTGGAGGGGGACGATCTGGCGCTGTCGGCGGAGTATCTTGGGGGCGGCGTGGTGGAGATTACGGTGGAGAACCGGTCCGGCAAAAGCCTGAACCTCCAGCCCGCCGTGAAGCTCCTGCGCTGGCGCACCGGGGAGGAGCTGAGCCCCGCCGGAGATGTGGCGGTGGAAGCCCCCGCCCTGGCCCCCGGGGAGCGGGGCGTCATGACCGTGAATCTCTCCGGGGCCTACGATATCCAAAAGCTGGAGGCCCCTCTGGAGGACGACTACTACTACTTCGTCGTGACCAACAACCACTTTGCCTTCGGCCAGGATTGGATGTGCTCCGTCAGCTTCTCCGCGCCGGAGGAACCCGTTCCGGAGCCGCTTCCCCCGGTACCGGTCTCTGATGCCGTGGGGAGCCTGCCGACCGAGCCGGAAGGGCCCGTGGTATCCCCGGTTGATCCGGAGTGGCTGGGGCTGGAGGGCCCCGACGACCCGGCGGACCAGCGCTGGACCTGCCAGTGGGGCGTCTTTACCGCCGGGCGGGAGCTGATCGCCGAGGCGGATTCCCACGCCCTGGTGCTCTTTGCCAATGTCCCCAGCGGCCGCTATCCGGGGAGCATGGCGACAATCCCCGTGCGCTATGTGCTCACCTATGAGCGGGCAGCTGTTGAATCGCCGGGCGGCAGCGTGTTTGTCCACGGACAGACCGTGCCCCTCTCCGCGCTGGAGGACTGCCGGGTCTACGAGGATGAGGAGTACGTCTGCTATGAGGTCAGCCGGTATATTTTCACGGACCTGGAGCAGTATGTCCGGAGCTGCGCGGACAGCGACCCGAACGTCAGCTTCTGTCAGGAGACGATGGAGCGGGTCCAGACCGTCTATGACGGCTTCGGAGAGGAGATCTCCATCGTCCGCCGGGAAACACCCCTGACCGCCAGCGCCTATATCCCCAGAGCCCAGTAGAATCGCCGCAAAAAGGGAGCGGAGACGGTTTTCCCGTCTCCGCTCTTTGCCGCCCGGGCTCTCACGCGGACTTCGAGGGACCGCCCGCGATCCCTATGGGCGGAATGAAAACCTCCGGCCCCGCTCGCCAAAAGCTGCGGTATTTTTGACAAAGATACGACTGAAAATTTGGGGAAGCTGCCTAAAACTCCGACAGCATAAAAAAGAATCCCCGCGCCTGAGGGGCAGGCAGCGGGGGTTCTCTTATTTCGCGTATTCTACGACCTTGGTCTCCCGGATGACATGGACCTTGATCTGGCCGGGGTACTCCAGCTCGTCCTCGATCCGCTTGGCCAGCTCCCGGGCAAGGATGACCATCTGGTCCTCGCTGACGGCCTCGGGGCGGACCATGACACGGACCTCCCGGCCGGCCTGGATGGCATAACTCTTCTCCACGCCGGGATAGGTGCCGGTGATCTCCTCCAGCTTCTCCAGGCGCTTGATATAGTTCTCCAGGTTTTCCCGCCGGGCGCCGGGCCGGGCCGCGCTCACCGCGTCCGCCGCCTGGACCAGGCAGGCCACCAGGGTCTTGCACTCCACGTCGCCGTGGTGGGCCTGGATGGCGTTGAGGATGTCCTCTTTTTCCTTGAACTTCCGGCAGAACTCCACGCCCAGGTTGACGTGGGTGCCCTCGTACTCGTGGTCCAGGGCCTTGCCGATGTCGTGGAGCAGGCCGGCGCGCTTGGCGGCGTGGACGTCCACGCCCAGCTCCGAGGCCATGAGCCCCGCGATATGGGCCACCTCGATGGAGTGCTGGAGCACGTTCTGCCCATAGCTGGTGCGGTAGTGGAGCTTGCCCAGCATCTTCTGGACCTCCGGGTGCAGGCCCCGGACGCCGGTCTCCAGCGCGGCGCGCTCGCCCTCGCTCTTGACCACGCTCTCCACCTCCCGGCGGGCCTTCTCCACCATCTCCTCGATGTGGGTGGGGTGGATGCGTCCGTCGGCGATGAGCTTCTCCAGCGCCACACGGGCGATCTCCCGCCGCACGGGCTCAAAGCAGGAGACGGTAATGGCCTCCGGGGTGTCGTCGATGATGAGATCGACGCCGGTCAGGGTCTCAATGGTCCGGATATTCCGGCCCTCCCGGCCAATAATACGGCCCTTCATCTCGTCATTGGGCAGGGGCACCACGCTGACGGTGATTTCGGCCACATGGTCCGCGGCGCACCGCTGGATAGCGGTGGCGACGATCTCCTTGGCCTTCTGATCGGCTTCCTCCTTGGCCCGGGCCTCGATCTCCTTGATTTTCAGGGCGGTCTCATGGGTAACCTCGTTTTCGACCTGGGCAATGAGGTAATTCTTGGCCTCCTCGGCGGTAAAGCCGGAGATTCTCTCAAGCATCTCGGTCTGACTGCGCTTGATTACCTTGATCTCCTCCATCTCGCTGTCAGCGTCCGCGTGCTTCTGGTTGAGGGCTTCTTCCTTGCGCTCAATGTTCTCCGTTTTGCGGTCCAGATTCTCTTCCTTCTGCTGCAGCCGGCGCTCCTGCTTCTGCAGGTCGGCCCGGCGGCTCTTCTCTTCCTTCTCGTACTCGGCCCGGCTTTGCAGGATCTCCTCCTTGGCCTCCAGCAGGGCTTCGCGCTTTTTGCTCTCAGAGCTCTTGATCGCCTCATTGACGATGCGGCGCGCTTCCTCCTCCGCGCTGGAGATCTCCTTTTCCGAAACCTTTTTCCGATAGAGGATGCCGAGAGAGAAGAAAATAGCAGCTACTACTACCGCAACCACAAGGATGACCACAACGTGGACAAATCCAAATGATGGCATGGAACGATATTCCTCCTGTTCAATTTTTTTGCTGTCTTCTATGGTATGGGGGTTTTTACGGGCCCGGCGCCGGGTTTTGCACCGGGCGTGGAAATAATCGGCGAATACCCCTTCCTATCCGCCGACAGCAATCCAATACAATAATACTCGCTTGCCCCCGGGTCTGTCAAGCAAAAATGCGCAAATCCGCCGCAAAATATCTGACGATTTGATATCGCAACGGCTTTGCGCTACCGGGAGCGCTACCGGAAGGAGCCGGCTTAAAGCCTTGCGGCGCAGGGCCTTAAGCCGGTTATTTTGCGGTTTTTGAGACTAAACGCTACCAAACAGGAGCAAAACCGCTACCAGGATTTTTTTAATAAACGCTGAAACCCTTGCGCCGCAGCGGTTTCAGGCTCCCGGTTTCCTCCATCTAAGGGGTTAGGAACAAGACTTTTCGGCGATAAAAGTTCTGCTTTTAGAGTTGGATCGAATTATTTCACAACTCTCAGCCCGCAAAACAAAAAGGAGGAAACAACCCGCCATGAGAAATCTGCAAAAGATTCTCGCACTGGCCCTGGCTCTGATTATGAGCTTCTCT
>JAAWHO010000094.1 GCA_022795905.1 Oscillospiraceae bacterium | reverse complement strand
AGAGCTGCCGCCTCGAAAAAAAATGAAGAATGTCAACAAGCTACTTGAAATGTCTGCCAGTTAGTGTTATGATAGGCGGCGGCTGGGCACAGCAGCCCCGCCGGGGAGGCGCTATGGAAAAAACTGATCTGAAGGCCCTGGCGGCTATCGCCCTCCTTTATCTGGCTATCGAGTCCCTGGGCGTCACCTGCCCGATCCTCTATCTGACGGGGATCGCCTGCGCCGGCTGCGGCATGAGCCGGGCCTGGCTGTCCCTGGCGCGGCTGGATCTCGCGGGAGCCTTCGCCTACCACCCCCTGTTCTGGCTGCCGCCGGCGGTGCTGGCGGCGCTGCTCCTGCGGCGGCGGATGCCGGAGCGGGTGTTCCGGGGATTTCTGGGGGCCTGCGCGGCCCTGTTTATCGGCGTGTATCTCATCCGTCTCCTGCTGCCGGGGGATGTGGTCGTGTGGGAGCCCTCTCAGGGACTTCTGGGGCGGCTGCTTCGGGGCGCGGCGGAGCGGATAGAATAGAAGGGAGAACTTATCATGAAATGTTGGAACTGTGGAAATGAGGTGAGCGGGGGCCGCTTCTGCGGCAGCTGCGGCGCGGACCAGGAGCAGAATCCCCAGGGCGCACCCTCCGGCGGCGGGAGGAGCGGAAACGAGATCATCCTCACCATCTTCGCCGCCCTGTGCGGCGTGGTCTACGGCGCGCAGGCGGTCCGGGGGCTGTGGGCCATCGTAACGAACTTTTTCGGCTTTTTCTTCTACTTCTGGGCACTGATTTCCCTCATTATCAGCGTCCTGACCGTGGCCCTCAATCTCTTTATGTGCGTGGTCCTTATCGGCATCGCCACCAAGCGCACCCGGGAGAACTCGGACAGCCTGCTCATCCTCCTGACCCTGGGCGGCGCGGGGTCTGCCGCCGTGGCCCTGGCGCGGATGGTCCTCTCCATACTTTTCCGCTATGGCTTCTCCGGCCCCTCCGGGTCCTTCGCGGCCTTCCTGGCGGCCCTGGCCGGGGCGGCGGTCTCTGTCCTCGGCGTGTTCGCCATCCTCCGCTTTGTGCTGGGGGAGTTCCCTCTGGCCGGCAAGAGCACGGCGGAGCTCCAGTGGGAGCTGAAGGCCACCCTGGACAGCTTCGGCCGGAGCGCCAGCGCCGCCGCCGAGAACGCCAGAGCGGAGCGGGACGCCCGGGCCGCCGAGCGTCAGCAGTACGCCCAGCAGCAGCCTCCCTACGGCGGACAGCAGCCCTACGGACAGCCCCAGGACCAGCCCGCGCCTCCGCCCATGGGCTACGCCGCCTACCGGCTGAAGGCGGATAGGAGCCTCGTCGCCTACATCCTGCTCAGCTTCATCACCTGCGGCATCTACAGCTGGTACTTCATTTACGCCCTGGCCCGGGATGTCAACACGGTCTGCGCCGGAGACGGGCGGAGCACCGCGGGGCTCATCAAGCTGATTCTGCTGTCTATCATTACCTGCGGGTTCTACAATATCTACTGGTACTACAGCCTGGGCAACCGCCTGGCGGCCAACGCCCCCAGGTACGGCCTGAACTTCCAGGAGAACGGGACCACGGTGCTGCTGTGGATGCTCGTGGGTTCCCTGGCCTGCGGCATCGGATCCTTTATCGCCTGGCATATCATTATTAAGAATACCAACTCCCTGTGCGGCGCGTACAACTACCAGCACGGCATTTGATTCCGGTCCATAGAAGCCGGGCGGTTCCCCCCGATTGGGGAACCGCCCGGCTTTTCTGAACGTTTGGTCAGAAATTACTTTTCAGAATGGCGCCGCCTGGATTTCCGATAGGGGCGTTGTGGACCCTCGTGGACACCAGCGGACGCGAGCTGTTCACCATCAATTCCAAGGACATCGGCGCCAATTCGGCGACCGCTTTCTCTGACGGCCTCTCCAGACTATTGATACCAGCACTGGGTACACGGAATAAATCATTGGGAGGACCTGCCCGAAGGCGGGTCCTCTTTTTTTGCAGGATAGCATATTACTCAACGCCAGATTCGCCCTCTCGCCTCCCTTGTTAAAGGGAGGGGGACCGCCGGGCAAAGCCCGGTGGTGGTGGGATTCGTCGCAGGGAACCTCCGACTACCGGAAATCTGGCGCTAGACGGGGCCTTGGGTGCAAAATCCCCCCGCCGCCGCTTCGCGGCGGCCCGCCCCCCTTTCACAAGGGGGGCGAGAAGAGCAATCTGCCCTTTGGAATGCTCCGCCGGCCAAAGCCTTGAGCGGACTGAGAGATTCTCCCGGTTTTTTTGGTTGTTATCCCGGCCCAAATGTGGTATACTCCCTAAGACAAGCGATAAGGAGGCACCCCATGAAACTGATGGTCATTGACGGCAACAGCATTATCAACCGGTCCTTTTACGGCGTGCGGCCCCTGACAACCCGGGAGGGACTGCCCACCAACGCGGTCTACGGCTTTGTCACCACCCTCCAGAAGCTGCTGGAGGAGGAGAAGCCGGAGGCGCTGTGCGTCACCTTCGACCGGCGGGAGCCCACCTTCCGGCACCTGGAGTACGACGGCTACAAGGCCCAGCGGAAGGGGATGCCCGAGGAGCTGGCGGCCCAGATGCCCATCCTCAAGGAGGTGCTGGACGCCATGGACGTGCCCCGCTACGAGCTGGCGGGGTTCGAGGCCGACGACCTCATCGGCACCATCTCCCGCAGGTGCGAGGCCGCCGGCTGGGAGTGCGTGGTGGTGACGGGGGACAAGGACAGCCTCCAGCTCATCACCGATCACACCAAGGTCAAGCTGGTCTCCACCCGCATGGGGCAGACCACCACCAGAGACATGACCCCCGAAACCTTCCGGGAGGCGTATGGGTTTGATCCTATTCACATCATCGACCTGAAGGCCCTCATGGGGGACGCCAGCGACAACATCCCCGGCGTCAAGGGCGTGGGGGAGAAAACCGCCATGGCCCTGGTGCAGCGGTATCAGACTGTGGACGCCCTCTACGCCGCCATGCCGGAGGTGGAGGCCAAGCCCGCCGCCGTCAAAAAGCTGGCCGAGGGGGAGGACAGCGCCCGGATGAGCTACCGTCTGGCCACCATCGTCACCGACGCGCCCCTGGACTTCAACCCGGAAACGAACCTGCGCCGGCCCGCCAAACCGGAGCTGTATCAGGTGTTTCTGCGGCTGGAATTCAACAAGCTGATCGAAAAAATGGGCCTCTCCGCCCAGGAATCTCCCGCCGCCGCTGTCAAGGAAAAGGACTTCACCGTCCAGGTGGAGCAGGTTACAGAGGAGGCCCAGGCGGAAAAGCTGCTGAAGCTCTTCCGGAAAGCGGACCACACGGCGCTGCTGGCCCTGCCGGATCTCACCGCCGTGGCGGTCCAGTGCGAAACCGGGGAGAACACGGCGGTTCTGGGAGAATTCTACTTCCACCGCTACCGGGGGGACTGGAACGGTCTGCTGGCAAAGCTCTTTGCCGGGGATATCCGGAAGGTCTCCCACGATGTAAAGGACTTAACCCGCGCACTGCTGGAAAACAGCCTTCCCGCCGAGGGATTTATTTTCGACACCGCCCTGGCCGGCTACCTGCTGGACGCCACGGCGGGACATTACGACATCGCCCGGCTCTTCGCCTCCTGGTTCAAGGAGGAGCTGCCCAAGCCCGTGTACCTGGAGCCGGACGCCTTTACCGCCCTGGGCAGTCCCGCCGGGTCGGAGGCCGTCTTCAACCGCTACACCGCCGCTGTGGAGGCGCTGTACGGGGCCATGCTGCCCAAGCTGGAGGAGACCGGGGTGAAGGAGCTGTACTTTACCATCGAGCTCCCCCTGTGCCGGGTTCTGGCGGAGATGGAGCTGGCGGGCTTCCGGGTGGACGCCGGGGCCCTGCGCTCCTTCGGGGACACGCTGACCGCCGCTATCGAAACTCTGGAGCAGCAGATTTACTCCTACGCCGGGAAATTCAACATCAACTCCCCCAAGCAGCTGGGGGAGGTCCTCTTTGAGCGCCTGGGGATGCCCCACGGCAAGCGGACCAAGACCGGCTGGTCCACCAACGCGGAGGTCCTGGAAAAACTGCGGGGGGCCCACCCCATTGTGGGGGAAGTGCTGGAGTACCGGCAGTACGCCAAGCTCAAGAGCACCTATGTGGACGGTCTTCTCAAGGTCATCTCTCCCGACGGCCGGGTGCGCACCAGCTTCCAGATGACCGTCACCGCCACCGGGCGGCTGAGCTCCACGGAGCCCAACCTCCAGAACATCCCCACCCGGACGGAGCTGGGGAGCGAGCTGCGGCGGATGTTCTCGGCGGAACCGGGGAAGGTGCTGGTGGACGCGGATTACAGCCAGATCGAGCTGCGGCTGCTGGCCCACATCTCCGGGGACGAGGCCATGGAGGAGGCGTTTCTCTCCGGAGAGGACTTCCACACCGTCACCGCCTCCCAGGTCTTCGGCGTGCCGGTGGCGGACGTCACGGGGCAGATGCGCCGGGCGGCCAAGGCGGTGAACTTCGGCATCGTGTACGGCATCTCCGCCTTCTCCCTGTCCCAGGACCTGGCTGTCTCGGTCCAGGAGGCCAAGGCGTATATGGACGCCTACTTCGAGCGCTTCCCCGGCGTGAAGGGCTACATGGACAGCGTAATCGAGAAGGCCAGGGAGGACGGCTATGTGGAGACTCTGTTCCACCGGCGGCGGGCTTTGCCGGAAATCAAGGCCTCCAATTTCAACACCCGGTCCTTCGGGGAGCGGGTGGCTCTGAATATGCCCATCCAAGGCACGGCGGCGGATATTATCAAGCTGGCCATGGTGAAGGTCTTTGACCGGCTGAAAAAGGAAAAGCTGGAGGCCAGGCTTATCATGCAGGTCCACGACGAGCTAATCGTGGAGTGCCCCGAGGGCGAGGAGGAGCTTGTGAAAAAGCTCCTCACTGAGGAGATGGAGGGCGTGTACAAGCTGGCCGTGCCCCTGACGGCGGAGGCCCACAGCGGGAAAAACTGGCTGGAGGCGAAGTAGATGGACTACCGGCTCCTCCCCGCCCTGCCCGCCCACCTGGACCAGCTGGAGGCGATGGAGAGGGCCTGCTTCTCCGACCCCTGGTCCCGGCAGCTCCTGGCGGACCTGCTGGCGCTGGAGAACGCCCGGACTATCGCCGCCGTGGACGGGGACGGGACAGTCCTGGGCTACGCCAGCCTCCAGACGGTGCTGGACGAGGGCTATATCAACAACCTGGCCGTCCTGCCGTCCTGCCGGCGGCGGGGGGTCGCCTCCGCCCTGCTGGAGGACTTCCGGCGGTTCGGGGAGGAAAAGGGCCTGGCTTTCCTCACCCTGGAGGTGCGGGCCTCCAACGCCCCGGCTATCGCCCTCTACGCCAAGCACGGCTATACCCAGGCGGGGCGGCGGAAAAACTACTACAGCCATCCCAAAGAGGATGCGATTCTGATGACACTGGAGTTTACAAGAGCATGAAATTAGAAATCCTGACGCCGGAAGAACTGAAAAAAGCCTACGAGACGGACTTGTCCGAGGCGTTTCCGCCCTCGGAGCTCAAGCCCCTCTCCGCTATGGAGAGCCTGCGGGAGCGTGGGGTATACGACCCGCTGTGCCTGCGGGATGAGGCGGGGGCGGTCCTGGGCTATATCCTGCTGTGGAAGCACCTGGACGGGCGGTATATCTTGATCGACTACCTCTGCGTCCCTGCCGGACGGCGAAACGGCGGCATCGGCGGAAAGCTCCTGCAGACCGTCATAGACGCCTATCCCGTGGGCACGGTTTTCCTCGGGGAGTCCGAGGCTCCCTCCGGGGAGCCGGCGGCGGATGAGATGATCCTGCGGCGGCTGGCGTTCTACCGGCGAAACGGCGCGGCGTTTCTGGGGTACGACTGCGCCCTCTTCGGCGTACACTTCAAGACCATCTGCTGGGCGGAGCCTATGCCGCCGGAGAAGGAAATTCTCCGCAAGCACCAGGAGATCTATTTGGCTCAGTTTGGCCGGGAGCGGTACGACCGGTACATTCAGATCCCCCTGGCTCCCGGTGAGGAGCCCCGGCCTCTGACGGAGTGGACGGAGGATTGAATACAAAAAGCCGCCCTGCCAAATACTTGACAAGGCGGCCCTGGTCCGGTTATAATGAAGTCAAGGGTTGGGTGCCGCTGATAGACGGTCAGCCCTTATAGGCTAGGGTTATATTTGAGTACAACCGTCACCGGGCTGGGTGGCGGTTGTCCCTTTTTACGCGTATGGTCACGGTGAATCCGCGCCAATGGAATAAAAGCGTACGAAAACTACCATCCAATCCTTTGGTTACTTTTTAGGATACGGCTCCTCTTGATTTGTAAGTTCCAACAGATAGTCTACGCTTGTTCCGTAATATTCTGCCAATCTAATCAGTAATTCATCCGTCCAAAGTTGGACACCAGTTTCCAGATAACTATATTTTCTCTGAGAAATACCGATTGCTTTTGCCACAGTTTTCTGCGGCAGATCCCGATCTTCCCGCATAGCACGAATTCGATTTCTCACGTTTGCATCACCCGGTAATATGATACGGTAGATAAAATCTTTCTATTGCATTTTAGATAAATTTTATCTATAATGTATTTGAGGTGATGCACATGAACCCCCGAAAGAGCCGGACCATTTCCACCAGCATACCGGAATCCACCTTTCTCACTCTGCAAAAGCTGGCGGAGGAGAGCAGCCGGACCGCTTCCGGCTATATCCGCTGGCTGATCAACCGGCACCTGTGGGAATTGGAGAACGCGAAAAAAGCAGAGGAACCCCCGCCGGACCAATAAGGTCCCGGCGGGGGTTCTGTGTATCAGAAGCGGGGGCTTATTTCATCCCGGCGGTGATGATCGCCATCTTGTAGACCTCCTCGGCGTTGCAGCCGCGGCTCAGGTCGTTGATGGGGGCGTTGAGGCCCTGGAGAATGGGGCCGTAGGCCTCGTAGCCGCCCAGGCGCTGGGCAATCTTGTAGCCAATGTTGCCGGCCTCGATATTGGGGAACACGAAGGTGTTGGCGTAGCCGGCCACCTTGCTGCCGGGGAACTTGAGCTGGCCGACAGTGGGGCTGACAGCGGCGTCAAACTGCATCTCGCCGTCGATGGCGAACTCGGGGGCCATCTCCTGGGCAACCTTGGTGGCCTCGGCAGACAGAGGCACGGTTGCGCCCTTGCCGGAGCCCTTGGTGGAAAAGCTGAGCATCGCCACCTTGGGCTCAATGCCGAAGAACTGGGCGGTGCGGGCGGACTCCACGGCTACCTCCGCCAGCTTCTGGGCGGCGGAGACGGTGACGTTGCCCTCCTTGTCCACGCTGTCCTCATAGGAAATGTTGATGGCGCAGTCGCCCATGCAGAGCATCTTCAGGGCGTCGTCGCCGGTGTCCCGCTTCATAATAAAGCAGGAGGAAACCAGGTGGGCGCCGGGCTTGGTCTTGATGAGCTGGAGGGCGGGGCGGACGGTGTCGGCGGTGGAGTAGGTGGCGCCGCCCAGCAGGGCGTCGGCCTTGCCCATCTTCACCAGCATGGTGCCGAAGTAGTTGCCCTTCTTCAGGGCG
>JAAWHO010000093.1 GCA_022795905.1 Oscillospiraceae bacterium | reverse complement strand
CCCAAGCCCTTCATCGGCTTCAGCGATGTGACCACCCTCCACCTGGCCATACAGAACCGGTGCGGCCTGGTGACCTTCCACGGCATGGTGGCCAACCGGGTCCCGGGCTGGGAGGAGAACGAGTTCACCTGGACCAGCCTGTGGAGGGCCCTGACCATGGGGGACGCCCTGGCCGTCGAGAATCCCCCCGGCGAGGACATCAGGCCCCTCCGTCCGGGCCGGGCCTCCGGAGCGCTGACCGGCGGGAACCTGTCCCTGGTGGTCCAGTCCCTGTGTACCCCCTGGCAGGTGGACGCCAAGGGCTGCATCCTCTATCTGGAGGACGTGGGGGAGGGGGTCTACGCCCTGGACCGGATGCTCAGCCAGCTCCGCTATGCCGGGGTGCTGGAGGACGCGGCGGGGCTGGCATTCGGCCCGTTTACCAAGTGCCGGAATTCCTATCACCCGGACTACGGCCCGGAGGAGCTGCTCAGGGAGATGTTCCGGGACTGGCCCAGGCCGGTGATTTACAATGTCCGCTCCGGCCACTGTACGCCCATGGCGGCGCTGCCTATGGGGGCTGTGTGCGAGATCGACGGGGACCGGGGGACGATGGTGTTTTCCAGGTGAACAGAGAATCCCCCCGGCATCGCCGGGGGGATTCTCTGTTTGCGCGTCAGCCCTTCAGCACCTCGTAAAATTCGAGCAGGAGGTCTTTTTCGGTGCAGTGCAGGGCTTGGCAGAACCCTGCTATTTCAAAATCTGTAACAACTCGCTTGTTATTTTCTATATTGCTGATTGCCTGCTGGTCCAGCACGAACCCCATAATCTGCATCTTTGCGGCAAGTTCTCCCTGCGTTAAATTGCGCTTCTCCCGCAGGACCTTCAGCCGTGTACCGACTACATTCTTATTGCCGTTATACCGTACACTTGCCATACTTTCATACACTCACTGAAAATGTTTTTCTTGACACTATCATATTTCTTGGCTTACAATACATTCACTGAGTGTTGGAAGTTAATGTACTATGGACAAATATCGTTTTTACCAAGAACTTGTGGCAAGGCTGGCAGAGAATGAAAAAGTCGAGGTCACGCTCCCAGGGATAAAAACGCCCCTGGAGGAGATGGTGGAGGCCAGATGCTTTGACATCCTCTGGAAAATCAAAGAGGTTATCGACGATGAATCTCTGAACGACCCGGAATGTTTCCAAAAAATCGAGTCCATTATCCAACTTCTTGAGGATGCCGGCAGTAGCGGCGGCGTCCGCCACGACTTCGGCTGACTTTTCCGCCGTCCACCATAAAATCCCTCCCCTGCCGGGCGGCTCCGGCGGCGGGAGGGATTTTTACCGGCCTTTTTTCCGCCACGCGCTCCAGAGCATGGACCCGCCGCTGTACAGCAGAAAAATCCCGAAGGGCTTGCGCAGCAAGGACACATCCACCGCCGCCGCCAGCAGCGACGCCGCCAGGGACGCCGCCGCCCCGGGCAGGGCCGCCTGCTTCCAGGCGTCCTTGTCCAGGAAGCCGTTTTTCCGGTGGAAGTAGAGCCCCGCCCCGGCGGTGGGCAGAAAGAACAGCAGGTTGACCGCCTGGGCTGTCCGGTGCTCCACCCCCAGGAACAGGGTCATGCACACCAGCAGCAGCGTCCCGCCCCCCACGCCCCAGGCCGACAGGATCCCGGTGCCCAGGGCAAACGCAAAGGGTAAAATCCATGTCACCACAGCAGATACCTCACCCCGCCATAGAGCAGAAACAGCCCGAAAATCACCTTCAGCCACCGCACCGGGATTTTTTCAAAGGTCAGCCCGCCGATCACGCCACCCGCCGCGCCCCCCAGCAGGCAGGGAATCAGCGTGGAAAGCTCCGGCCGCGCCTGGAAGAGGTAGACCGCCGCGGACAGGCAGCACATGGGAAAAATGATCGCCACGCAGGTGGCAAAGGCCGCCTTTGGCTCCAGGCCGCTCCACCCCGTCAGCAGCGGCAGGAGCACCATGCCGCCCCCGCCGCCGAAAAGGCCGTTGACAATGCCGCCAGCCGTACCGGCCAGGCGGTTTTTTGTTTTTCCGGTCATACGGTTCCCTCCTCCCGTCTATGTACCGGCCGTAGGGCCGGCGCGGGTCAGTTCATTGCCTTGAAGCTCTGGCAGTCGGTGCACTGGTCCTTGGTGGGATGGGTCTCGTGGGTGCCCACCTGGATGGCGTTGAGGCCGCAGTACTGCTCGTTCTTGCAGTGGTAGGCGCAGGAGCTTACGGAGCAGTGGATGGAGTGGTTGGGGGTGCAGGTGCAGCCGTCGTTCATGCAGTTGCTCATAGGTTTGGTCCTCCTTGTGTTGTCTTTTGGGTTTTGCCGGGGTTAGTTTGTCTGGAGGAAGAAAAAATATGCGCGTGTTGCATTTTTGCCGGGGTTGGGGTAAAATGGGGGCAGAAGAAAAAAGAAGCAAAACGGAGTTTTGCGCAAAAGTTCTTTTTGAACCTTTTTCTTACAAGAAAAAGGTTGAACAACCGAAAGAGGTGTTTTCCATGAGAGACGGTTTTATCTGTGCAGCGGCGGGGACGCCGAAAATCAAGGTGGCCGACTGCCGGTACAACGCCGAGCAGATTTTTACCATGATGCGGGAGGCCGACAAACAGGGGGTCAAAATTTTAGCCCTGCCGGAGCTGTGCCTGACGGGGTACACCTGCGGGGACCTGTTTTTGCAGGATACGCTGCTGGACGGGGCGGAGGAGGGCCTGCGCACCATCCTGGAGGCCACCCGGCACCTGGAGGTGCTTACCGCCCTGGGAATGCCCGTCCGGGCGGCGGGGAAGCTCTACAACTGCGCCGTGGTTATCCAGAAGGGGGAGGTCATGGCGGTGGTGCCCAAGACGTATCTGCCCAGCTATGGCGAGTTCTATGAGAAGCGGTGGTTCGAGAGCGGGGAGGGCATGGACGGACGGGTAAGCGTCTCCCTGCGCTGCGCAGACGGCGGGAGGGTTTATCTCGGTCTGGGCCAGAGCCTCATCGACTGCCCGGCGATTCCGGGACTGAAGGTGGGCGTGGAGCTCTGCGAGGACCTGTGGGCCAGCGACCCGCCCTCCCGGCGTCTGGCGGAGGCAGGGGCCACCGTCATTCTGAATCTTTCCGCCTCCAACGAGGTGGTGGGCAAGGCCGCCTACCGCCGCCAGCTGGCGGTGGGGCAGTCCGGGCGGCTGTGCTGCGCCTACGTCTACGCCGACGCCGGGGAGGGGGAGTCCACGACAGACCTGGTGTTCACCGGACACAACATGATTGCCGAAAACGGCGCCCTGCTGGCGGAGCACCGCTTCACCACCGGCCTGACCATCGCGGACATCGACGTGCAGCGTCTGGTCTATGAGCGGCGGCGGCTGACGCCGTTTCCCGCCATGCGCGATACGGGGCTGTGCTGGGGCACGGCGGAGTTTACCCCCTGCAAGACCAAGCTCCGCCGATACGTCTCCCCCACGCCCTTCATCCCGGAGAACGCCGCCGACCGGGCGGGCCGGTGCGAGGAGATTCTGACCATCGCCGCCCTGGGGCTCAAGAAGCGGCTGGAGCACACAGGGACCAAAACCGCCGTGGTGGGCCTCTCCGGGGGGCTGGACAGCACCCTGGCTTTACTCATCACCGCCCTGGCCATGGGGATGCTCAGCCGCCCCGCCAGCGATATCATCGCCGTCACCATGCCCTGCTTCGGCACCACCAAGCGGACCAAGGACAACGCCGTCCTCCTGGCCGAGCGCATGGGGGCCGCCCTGCGGACCATCCCCATCGGGGACACGGTGCGCAGCCACTTCCGGGACATCGGCCACAGCATGGACGACCAGGACGTGACCTTTGAGAACGCCCAGGCCCGGGAGCGGACCCAGGTGCTCATGGACGTAGCCAACCAGACCGGGGGGCTGGTCATCGGCACCGGGGACCTCAGCGAGCTGGCCCTGGGCTGGGCTACCTACAACGGGGACCACATGAGTATGTACGGCGTCAACGCCTCCATCCCTAAGACGCTGGTGCGGCATTTGGTGGACTATGTGGCCAGGGATAACCTCAAAAAGGACGAGGATTTGACCCATGTGCTGGAGGATATTCTGGATACGCCCGTCTCCCCGGAGCTGCTGCCGGCGGTAAAGGGGGAGATCAGCCAGCGGACGGAGGAGCTGGTGGGCCCCTACGAGCTCCACGACTTCTTCCTGTACTATATCATCCGCTGGGGCTTCGGTCCCCGGAAGGTGCTGCGTCTGGCGGAGCAGGCCCTGGGGAGGGCCTACAGCCGGGAGATCATACTCAAGTGGCTCAGGAGCTTCTACCGGCGGTTCTTTGCCCAGCAGTTCAAGCGCTCCTGTCTGCCCGACGGGCCCAAGGTGGGGTCCGTGGCCCTCAGCCCCAGAGGGGATTGGCGGATGCCCAGCGACGCCGCGGCGAGGCTGTGGCTGGAGGAGCTGGAGGGGCTGTAAGGCGGCGAATCTGCCCTTCGGCCGGTGATGCCCCGCCCGGGCGGCCGGGGGATTCCGTCCCCGGAAATCTGCCGATATTTCCATTGTTTTTTCCCCAAAAGGTTGTTTTTCCGGAAAACCCATGATATACTATACCACTTGAGTGAAGGCTCTGACCCGCCCCAGGGCGGAGAAAGGAACAGCTATGCTTGCGACAACTGCTCTTCAAATTGCCTCCGCCACCGGGGGAAAGCTCCTGGGCAGGGAGGATATTTCAATTACTGAGATCTCCACCGACAGCCGGACCATCCAGCCGGGAGATCTCTTTGTCCCCCTCAAGGGCGACAATTTTGACGGCCACAACTATATCGATATGGCCCTGGAGAAGGGCGCGGCAGCGGCACTCTGCGCCCGCCTGCCGGAGACGATCCGGGAGGACAAGACCTATCTCCTTGTTTCGGACACAAAGCGGGCCCTCCGGGACCTGGCCTCCTGGTACCGCGGGCAGTTCAATATCCCCATTGTCCAAATTACCGGCACCATGGGCAAAACCACCCTCAAGGAGATGCTTGCCACCGTCCTCGCCCAGAAGTACAACACCCTCAAAACCCCCGGTAATTTCAACGGTGACATCGGCGCGCCCCTGACCCTGCTGTCCCTGACGAGCGAGCACCAGGCGGCGGTGGTGGAAACCGGCATGGACGCCGCCGGGCAGATCCGCTGGCTGGGGGAGGCCGTGCGGCCCGACATCGCGATTATCACCAACATCGGGGATGTGCATATCTGGAACTTCGACAACAGCCGGGAGAAGGTCCTCCAGGCCAAGGCGGAAATCTTTGAAAACCTGTGCCCCGGCGGGTTGGCAGTGCTCAGCGGGGACGACGAGCTGCTGAACACCTTGCACCTGGAGTTTGAAACCGTCCGCTGCGGACTGGCGGAGGGCTGCAGCGTCCAAGTGGTGGACTTGCAGGAGCGGG
This sequence comes from Oscillospiraceae bacterium, assembly GCA_022795905.1. Taxonomy (GTDB): domain Bacteria; phylum Bacillota; class Clostridia; order Oscillospirales; family Oscillospiraceae; genus Pelethomonas. The sequence goes on along the minus strand of JAAWHO010000093.1, from coordinate 2,298 downwards.
GCATGGACGGCGTGGACTGTACCGTAGTCACCGCCCGGGACCGCTACCCCCTGTCTATTCCCGTCCCCGGCGCGCATATGGCTGGGCTTGCGTCCATCTGCGTGGCCGCGGCGGAGCGGCTGGGACTGACCAAGGAGGAGATCGCCCGGGGCATCGCCGCCTATACCCCGGCGGACAACCGCCTGCGGGTGGAGCGCCTGCCCGGCGGGCGGATCATGATTAACGACAGCTACAACGCCAACCCCAAGTCTGTCCAGGCGGATCTGGCGATTTTGGCCCTGCACACCACTGGCAGGCGCATCGCCATGCTGGGAGATATGACCGAGCTGGGCGCCTTTGAGGAGGAAGGGCACCGGGCTGTGGGCGAGTGCGTGGGCCGGCTGGGGATCGACGTGCTGCTGGCCGTGGGCGAGCGGAGCAGGAAATGGATTGTCCCGGCAGCGGAGGAGGCCGGGTGCCCGGACGTGCGCTGGTACGAGAGCCGGGACGCGGTGAAGGACGATTTGCTGGCCCTCTACGGGCCCGGCGACGCCCTGCTGGTCAAGGCCTCCCACTTTATCTGCCGGTTTGATTTGATGACAGATTTTCTGAGAACCTACCCATTTTAAGACAAAAGGGCTCCGCAGAAGAGCCCGTGAGAAACCACTATGATCGAGATACGCGTAAGCGGACTGAAAAAGTCCTTTGAAATTGGAAACAACATATTAGACGGAATCACCTTCCAGATTGAAACCGGGGAGCGGGTGGGCCTGCTGGGCCGCAACGGCGCGGGCAAGTCCACCCTCTTCCGGATTCTCACCGGGGAGCTGGAGCCCGACGAGGGGGAGGTGGTCATCGCCAAAAACCGGCGTCTGGGCCTCATCTCCCAGATTCCGGTGTACCCGGCGGGCTACACGGTGGAGGACGTGCTGAACACCGCCTTCTCCCGGCACCAGAAGCTGGCGGAGGAGATGGAGAAATTAGCCGCCGCCATGGCAAACGGGGACAGCAGCGAGCAGACTCTGCGGCGCTACGGCGAGCTCTCCGCCAAGTTTGAGGGCATCGGCGGCTACGACACCCAGACCGCCGTGAGCAAGGTGGCGGGCGGCCTGTCCATCCCCGCCGAAATGCGCTCCCAGCTTTTCGACAGTCTCTCCGGCGGGGAGAAAACCAGAGTAAACCTTGGCCGGCTCATTCTGGAGGATACGGATATCCTCCTGCTGGACGAACCGACGAACCATCTGGACCTCCACGCGGTGGAGTGGCTGGAGGAGTACGTCCGCCGGTTCAAGGGCACGGTGGTGGCCATCAGCCACGACCGGTACTTTTTGGACCGGACCATCAGCCGGGTCATCGAAGTAAACGAGGGAAAAGCGGAGTTCTACTCCGGGGACTACACCTTCTACGCCATTGAGAAGGAGCGGCGCTTCCAGGAGAAGATGAAGCAGTACGAGAAGGAGCAGGCCAAGATCAAGCAGCTCCAGGAGGCCGCCGACAAGCTCCACCTCTGGGCCTTCATGGGGGCGGACAAGCTCCACAAGCGGGCTTTCTCCATGGAGCGGCGGATCGAGCGCATCCGGCAGACGGAGAAGCCCGCCAAGGCACGGGCCCTGACGGGCCGGTTCGGGGAGATGGAGTTCGCCGGGGACGAGGTGCTGCATATCAAGGAGCTGGAGAAGTCCTTCGGGGACCGGCAGCTCTTCCGGGGCCTGGACCTGCGGGTGGAGGGCGGGGAGCGGATCGCCCTTATCGGGGACAACGGCACCGGCAAATCTACCCTTTTGAAGATTCTCCTGGGGGAGGAGCAGGCGGACGGAGGCCGGGTGAAGTTCGGCCCTACGGTCCGGACGGCCTACCTGCCCCAGATCATCCATTTTGACGACCCGAGGCGGAACCTGGTAGACACCATGCTCTACGCCAAACGGGGGATGAGTACGCAGACGGCCCGGGACCGGCTGGGGGCGTTCAACTTCCGGGGGGAGGACGTGTTCAAGACGGTATCCGTGCTCTCCGGCGGGGAGCAGAGCCGGCTGCGGCTGTGTATGCTCATGGACGAGGAGATCAACCTGCTGGTCCTGGACGAGCCGACAAACCATTTGGATATCGCATCCCGGGAGTGGATTGAGGAGGCGGTGGAGGCCTACGAGGGGACGCTGCTGTTTGTCAGCCACGACCGGTACTTCATCAACCGCTTCGCCACCCGGATTTGGGAGCTGGAAAATGGCGTGATACCAAGTCTGGTGCCAATGGTGGAATCTATGACCTTGCGTATGAAATGACCGGCTGTGCCAACAAGTCGGAACTAAACCGATATATTGC
>JAAWHO010000092.1 GCA_022795905.1 Oscillospiraceae bacterium | reverse complement strand
GGTCAGTACCGCCATAGTTACCTCTTTTCCGAACCGGGGCCATCCGCAGCTGCCGGGGTTGAGCCACAGCCGCCCCATGATATTCTCCTGGTAGTATCTGTGGGAGTGACCGAATACCACCACCTGGGCCTCCCCCAGCTCTCGGGGCAGATGGGCCCGGTCGTGGGTCATCAAAAACCGCACCCCGCCTACTTCAAAGGCCAGCTGCCGGGGCAGACGCTCGCCCCAGCCCCAGTCGTTGTTCCCCCGCACGCCGTAGACCGGAGCGATATCCTCCAGCGCCTCCAACACGCTCTCCCTGCCGAAATCCCCCGCGTGAACAATGCAGCTGCACCCCTCCAGCCAGCCGGCCACCTCCGGCCGCAGCAGCCCATGGGTATCGGAGATCACGCCTATCCGAACCATCGCCATTTTCTCACCCTCCCGCCCGATTTTTCCATTTTATCATAGCACGCCGCCGCCCCCGGCGCAAGAGCGGCTGTCCAAAACTTTTAGACATATTTCGTGAATCTTAAACCCCCCTTAAAAACTCTCCCTTGTCAAACATCCTTTTTCCGGCTATAATAAAGCCTGACAGATAAAGAAATAACAGGAGCTGATACCTTTTGAACGCGTTTTTGGACAGATTTTTTCTTCTGCGCCAGACCCCGGATCCGGCCTGGTCCCGGCGCAGGCTGGCGGTTTACCTGACCTACCGGGGGGTTATGCTCCTCTGCGCCGGCCTGTGCATGGGCATGGTCCTGCTGATTCTGGCCGCCGGACCCTACGACAACGAGATCATCCCCTCCTACTTCCAGCATTTGGACCTTCTTCTGCTCAACTCTCTTCCCGTCGCTCTGCTGACCCTGTTCTTCTACGGCCTTTTCGGACGGGCCTGGGCGGCATTTCTGGCCGGGGGAGGCATCTTCTTCGGCTTCGCCCTGGGCAATTACTACAAGCTCCACTTCCGGGACGACCCCCTCTATCTTGAGGACCTGCTCATCCTCCGGGAGGCCAAGGCCATGGCCGGCGGGGACCACTACAACCTTTTTTTCACCAAGAAAATCCTGGTGGTGTTTTCCCTCCTGCTTCTGGGGACGCTTCTCCTCTTTTTCCTGGTCCGGGGCCGGATCACCGGCTGGAGGCGCCGGACCGCCGCCGCGGCCTCCGCTCTTCTCGTCTCCGCCGCCCTGACCCCCCTCTACCTGAGTAAGGACTGCTACAACAGCCTCCAAAACTACGAGTACCTGAACAAGCTGAGCCCCACCCAGAGCTACATTGCCCACGGCTGCGTCTACCCCTTTCTCCACAGCTTCAGCGATTTTGTGGAGTTCCCCCCCAGGGGCTACAATAAGGCGGACGCCGCCGCCCTCCTGGCCCAATATGAGGACGCGGACATCCCCTCGGACAAAAAGGTCAACGTCATCGCCATTATGCGGGAGGCCTACGTGGATTTCTCCCAGTACAACATCGCCGGCCTGGACGACTCCTGCTACGACCCCTACCACGCCCTGGAGGCCGAGAGCCTCAGCGGCGATCTTCTGACCAACATCTTTGCCGGCGGCACTATCGACACCGAGCGCGGCTTCCTCACCGGCAACTACCTTCTCCACAACTTCCGCAGCAACACCAACTCCTATGTCTGGTATCTGCGGAACCAGGGCTACACCGTGGAGGGGAGCCACCCCTACTACCAGTGGTTCTACAACCGCCAGAACGTCAACGCCTACATGGGCTTTGAGCGCTACCGCTATCTGGAGTGGGATTATGAGTACTTCACCGAGCGCTATATGCCCGAGGACGCCATTCTCTACCCGGAGGTCTACAAAGACTTTATCAAGAACAAGGAGACCGGCAAGCCCTATTTCTCCTTTGTGGTCAATGTAGAGAGCCACGGCCCCTACGATACCAGAAGCAACTGGGCTGGGATTGAATACCTCACCGGCAGTCAGTACTCCAACGCCTGCAAGAACGCCATGAACAACTACATGGCGGCCATCATGCGGGGGGACCGGGACCTGCTGGCCATGGTGGACAAGCTCCGGGAGGACCCGGAGCCGGTGGTCATGGTCCTCTTCAGCGACCATCTCCCCTGGATGGGGGACGGCAACATCTTCTACGAGGAGATGGGGATCCCCGTTGAGCCGGAAGGGGAGCAGGGCTTCCGCCTCCATTACACCACCCGCTATCTCCTCTGGGCCAACGACGCCGCCAAGGCCGTCCTGGGCAGCGATTTTACCGGCGAGGGCCCCACCATCTCCCCCTGCTATCTGATGAACCTGCTTTTTGAGCAGTGCGGCTGGGAGGGCCCCGCCTTCATGCAGGCCATGGAGGACTACCGGGCGGTTTTCCCGGTGGTCACCACCAACGACGCCTATGTGGTGGACGGCGTTTTCACCGATAAGATCCCCCAAGAGCGGAAGGAGCTCTTCCAGGATTTCCTGTGTCTCCAGCACTATTGGCGCAACGAATTTATTCAGGAATCAGTAGAGTAAAAAATACAGGCCGGAGAGGAAATCGCCTCCCTCCGGCCTGTATTTTTCTTTCAATTTCTAACCCAATCATTTGAATATGCTTGTGCATATTGTCGGAATATGGTACAATACTGTCGCTGCCCTTCTCCAATCTGGCAACAGGGAGGAGGTGGATACGTTGGAATTCGTAATTGGTTTTCTTGTGTCGGTCGCAGCAAGCGTAGCCGGCAACTGCGTAAGCAAGCGGCTTGACCGCCACAGCAAGGGCAAGTAAGCACAAAAGGAGCACCGGAGGGCGGCATCCCTCCGGTGCTCTGTTTTGCGTGGTTACGTCAGCCGTAATTGGTTTTCTGGCTGTGTTCATTATACCACAGCCCTCCTAGTATATGCAAGAGGGAATTGAAAAATCAATTTTTCCCGAAGAACCCCCGGATCTCCGCCTCCGACGCCTGAACGGACCCCTGGACAAACCCGGGCTTGCCGCCGCCCCGGCCCCGGAGCGCGGCGTTGAGCTCCTTGACGAATCCCCGGAGATCCCCATCGGGCTGGCTGACAGCGTACTGCCAGACCTCCCCCTCGCCGGCGAACACGGCGCACCGTCCCCCGGCGCTCTCCTGCACCATACCGCACAGCTTCCGCAGGGAATCCGCAGACATTGCCCCCTCAAAGAGCAGCACCTCGCCTCTCCCGGCATACTCCTCCGCCTTCCGGGCAAAATCCTTCTCCTCCAGGTCCGCCACCCGGCCCCTGAGCTGGTACAGCTCCTTCTGCATCCTCTCCACAGCGGCGGCAGTGTCCGTCACCTTGGCGGACAGCAGCTGAGAAACCCTGGTATTCTGACCGGCAATGGTCTCGAACCGCTCCAGGGCCCGTCCCCCCGCCGCCAGCTCAATGCGCACGCCCTCCCGGAACCGCTGGCAGGAGAGGAGTTTCACCATCCCCACCTGGCCGCTGCGCAGCACATGGGTCCCGCAGCAGGCGCAGCAGTCCGCCCCGGGCCAGGACACGATGCGCACCTGTCCCGTCAGCGCCTTCTTGCTCCGGTACTCCAGCGCCTCCAGCGCAGCGGGGGAGGGGTAGTCCACCTGCAGAGGGTGGTCCTCCCAGATGTACCGGTTGGCCCTCCGCTCCACCTCCCGCACATCGTCGGCGGTGAGCTCCGCGTTGAAGTCGATAGTCACCAGATCATGCCCGATATGGAACCCCACATTGTCACAGTGAAACATCCCGCAGAGGATCCCGCTGACAATATGCTCCCCGCTGTGCTGCTGCATGAAGTCGAAGCGCCGCGCAAAATCGACCCTGCCCTCCACCGTCTCCCCGACGGCCAGGGGCCTGTCGCAGCAGTGGACGATCTCCCCGTCCTTCTCCCGGACGTCGCTGACGGCCGCGCCGCCCAGGGTTCCGTGGTCCGCCGGCTGTCCGCCGCCTTCGGGGTAGAAGGCGGTCCTGTCCAGCACCACTCTCCACAGATTTTTCTCCTCCCGGCAGGCCAGCACAACCGCCGTAAATTCCGTCAGAAACGGGTCGTCATAGTACAGCTTTTCAGTCATTTGTCTCTCCAATCAATCCCAAATCGTATTTCCATCCCAGCACCCGCCGGACGGCCTCGTCGAGCATACTCTCCTCAATCCGCCCGGCCTCCACGGCCTCCAGCACCAGGGGGATCTGCTTCTCAAAATCCGATGTCACAATCATGTCGTTCCCGGCCAGCACCGCCAGCTCCGCCACGGACCCCTCCGCCGCGTAGGCCTTCACCGCGCTCATGTCCAGATCATCGGTGAGGATCACGCCTTCAAACCCCAGCTCCTCCCGCAAAATCCGGTGGACCTCCGGCGACAGGGACGCGGGCAGCTCCCCGTCCATGCACGTCACAATATTGTGACTGACCAGGACCGCCCCCGCCCCGCAGAGAATGCCCTCCCGGAAGGGGGCGAAATCGTGGATCATGAACCGTTCCCAGGACCGCTCGTCCACCGCGATGCCCGTGTGGGTGTCCACATTGTCCCCATACCCTGGGAAGTGCTTGAGCACGGCGCCCACCCCAGCGCGGTTCATCTCCGTCACCGCCACCGCCACAAAGTGGGCTGTCTCCCTGGCGTCCCCGCTGAAGGACCGGTCGTACATGAAATCCCCCGGGTCAGCGGCCATATCCGCCACGGGTGCGAAATTGACATTGATCCCGTATCCCCGCAGGCCCGTATTTTTCACTGCGGCATCCGCCCGAATAGCCTCCATCCCCGCCAGAAAGCCCCCCTCGGGATTTTCCGCCGCTCCGGCGGCAAATACCTGCCTGGGCGACTTGAACTTCTCCGGAAACAGGTTGGGATTCCGGCTGGCTCTGGCCACGGTGCCGCCCTCCTCGTCCACGCCGATGAGCATCGGCACAGACGCCGCCTCCTGATACCCCTCTATCTTTTCCACAAACTCCTCCGCCGTCAGCCACTGGCCGGCGGCGTTTTTGAAGTCAGCGGTAAACAGCAGGTACCCGCCCAAATGGTACTCCCCGATCTTCTCCAAGGCGCCTGTCTCCGGGCATTTTGGAAAAAAGAGCTGCCCGACCTTCTCCTCCGGCGTCATCTCCCCGAGGATTGCCTCCACGGCCTCCTCCTTTGGGTCCGGCTCCGGCAGGGGAGGGGGCACGGGCTCCGGCTCCCACACAGGCTCTCTAACAGGAGGCTCCTCCGGAAGTTGTTCCGGAGGAGCCTCCCTGACTCCGCAGGCGCACAGCAGCGCGGCCAGCAGGAGAAGGAGCCAGGCGCTCCGCCTCACTCCTCCACCTCGGTGACGGCAATATGCAGCTCATCCAGCTGCTTCTGCTCCACCTCGGAGGGTGCGCCCATCATCAGGTCTTGGGCGTTCTTGTTCATGGGGAAGGGGATAATCTCCCGGATGGACTCCTCTCCGGCCAGCAGCATCACCATCCGGTCAATGCCCGGGGCGATGCCCGCGTGGGGGGGCGCACCGTAGCAGAAGGCGTTGTACATCGCCGGGAACTTGGCTTTTACATCCTCCTCGCCCAGGCCCACCATCCGGAAGGCCTTGACCATGATCTCCGGGTCATGGTTGCGCACCGCGCCGGAGGAGAGCTCCACGCCGTTGCACACCAAATCATACTGGAAGGCGGTAATGCTCAGCGGGTCCGCCTCGCCGGCGATGGCCTTCTCCAAAATCTCCTTCCCGCCGTTGGGCATAGAGAAGGGATTGTGGCAGAACTCCAGCTCCCCGGATTCCTCCCCAATCTCGTACATGGGGAAATCCACAATCCAGCAGAACTCATACTTCTCCCTGTCCATGTGGTTGGGGCACAGCGCCCCCAGCTTGCTGCGGAGCACACCGGCGGTCTTTTGGGCCGCGCTCTTTTTCCCGGCGGTAAGGCCCACGAAGCAGCCGGGCTTCAGCCCCAGCTTCGCCACAACCTCATCCTTCTTTTCCGCCACGAACTTGGAGATGCCGCCCACCAGCTCGCCCTTCTCATCCAGGCGGAACCAGTAGGCCTTTTCCCCCGCCTGGACCTCCACGTCGGCGCAGAGCTTGTCAATCTGCTTCCGGGGGGCGCTGAAGTCCGTGACCACAATGGCCTTCACCGTCTGGCCGGCAAAGGGCTCGAACCCGCAGTCCGCCAGCAGCTCCGTGGCGTCGGTCACGGTCAAATCAATCCGCAGGTCCGGCTTGTCGGAGCCGTAGGTCTCCATGGCCTCCACGAATCCAATTCGTTTAAAGGGCGCGGAAGATGCCCGGTTGTAGAGTCCATACTTGGCGAAAATCGGCGGGAACACGTCCTCAATCACCCCGAACACGTCGTCCTGGGTGGCGAAGCTCATCTCCATATCCAGCTGATAGAACTCCCCGGGGGAGCGGTCGCCCCGGGCGTCCTCGTCCCGGAAGCAGGGCGCGATCTGGAAGTACTTGTCAAATCCGGAGGTCATCAGCAGCTGCTTGAACTGCTGGGGGGCCTGGGGCAGGGCGTAGAACTTCCCGGGGTGCTTTCTCGCGGGCACCAGGTAGTCCCGGGCCCCCTCGGGGGAGGACGCCGTCAGAATCGGCGTGGTAATCTCCAGAAACCCGTGGTCCATCATAGCCTGCCGGATAGCGGCCACCACATTGCACCGCAGGACAATATTCTTCTTCACCTCGGGATTGCGCAGGTCCAGATACCGGTACTTGAGCCGCAGGCTCTCGTCGGCCTCCCGGCTGCGGCCCACCTGGAAGGGGAGCTCGTTGTACCGGCAGCGCCCCAGGACCTCGATTTTCTCCGGCACGACCTCGATTTCGCCGGTGGGCAGGTTCTTATTCTTGCTGCTCCGCTCCCGGACCGTGCCCTCCACAGAGATGGTGGACTCTTTGTTAAGCCCGTGGACAATCTCCATCATCTCCTCGGTTTCCACAACGACCTGAGTGGTCCCATAGAAGTCCCGGAGGATGACAAAGGCAAAATTCTGCCCCACCTCCCGGACGTTCTCCATCCACCCGGAGAGCTTGACCTTCTGCCCCGCGTGCTCCAGCCGGAGCTCGTTGCAGGTGTGTGTACGATTCTGTGTCATAATACGTCCTCTTTCCTATAACGAAATGTATATTGCGAATAGAATTTATCTATTTGGAATCAATTTCAAGGGGTATATCTAAAAATATTTCCAGGACCTCCCGGACCCATTCCTTCTGTCCCGAGGTCCGCACCGGATAGGTTTCCCCGTCATAGCCCCGCAGCGTCAATTCCCCGAAGAAGTTGTTCACCTGGAGCATATGTCCGGACCCTGTGCTTCCGTCCGGGAGGGTGACATCCTCAAAGAGCAGATGCATATACCAGAAGAAATCCTCATCCTCCCACCGGTGGGACTTGCCGCCGCTGGGGAACCACCAGAAGGGCGACCGGCTGAATTTCTTCTCCGCCAGCAGCCCGATCACCTCATCAAACTCCGGCTCTCCCGGGGACAGGACAGCCTGGGTATCATCGAAGTAAGGCCCTCTCCGCTCCGCCGTCCGATACCGGATCTCAATTCCCCGGCACTCCGCCAGCTCCAGTCCGGGGCAGATCTCCTCGAGCCCCATAGGCCGCGCGAACCACAGCCCGACAGCCACGAGGACCGCCAGCACAATCCCCAGTCCGATCTTCACCCGCCGCTTCCAGGACATCGCAGCCTCCCTTCTCCCGGGCTATCGGATCACCCGCTGGCGCCGGTTGGCCGCCAGCCGCTCCTTCACCCGCGTCACAGTGCTGGAAAAGTCCAGCTTCGTCTGCTCCCCGGAGACCATATCCTTGCAGGACACAACCTCCTCCTGAATCTCATCCTCCCCCAGAAATACCACGAAGGGCACGCCGAGCTTGTCGGCGTAATTCATCTTCGCCTTGAACTTTTTAGGCTCCGTATACAGCTGTACCCGGATCCCCTCGCCCCGGAGC
>JAAWHO010000002.1 GCA_022795905.1 Oscillospiraceae bacterium | reverse complement strand
GGTGCGATCCGCACCCCCTTTTGTGTTTTTTCCGCAGGACTGGATATACTATTGCTAAGTATGTGTTATGTACAGGGAGGGCGAATCACCTATGAGACGAATCATCCCGGCGGCAGTACTGCTCCTGCTGCTCACCGCCTGCTGCGAGCCGGTGGAGCCGGACCTGTCCGCCTATACCGCCGGCCCGGCGGAGGTGACGGCAGCGGAGGAGAGCGAGGTCAAATATGTGGCCCTGACCTTCGACGACGGGCCTCGGGCAGACACCACGGCCCACCTGCTGGACGGCCTGGCGGAGCGGGGAGTCCGAGCCACCTTCTTCGTCATCGGGGAGCAGGTGGAGGGCAACGCGGAGCTCATCGGCCGGATGAAGGCCGAGGGCCACCAAATCGGCAACCACACCTACAGCCACGCCCGTCTCTCCCGGATGGACCGGGACACGGTCATCGAGGAGATCCAAAAGACCGAGGTGGTCCTCAGCGAGCTCCTGGGGGAGGGGAGCTGGTGGCTGCGGCCCCCCTACGGGCTCATCGACGAGGGCCGGGCGTCCCTGGTGGGCACCCCTATGATCTACTGGTCCCTGGACCCGGAGGACTGGAAGCTCCTGGACGCCCGGAAGGTGGCGGACTACGTGGTGAAGAACATCTCCCCAGGAGATATCATCCTGCTCCACGACTTCTACCCCACCAGCGTGGACGCGGCCCTGGAGATCGTGGACCGGCTTCAGATGGAGGGGTATACCTTCGTGACCGTGGAAGAGCTGTTCCGCATCCAAGGAGTGGAGCCGGAGAATGGGGTGCTGTACGCCTCCCCCACGAGGCTGCGGCCGCTGGCGGGGTAGGGGGCGCCCAGACCCTGCGGACTGGCCGTCCCGTCCGTCAGGGCTTATGGGTACCTGCAAAACCGGCGCAAAAAATCCCCCGTCCGTATGGACGGGGGATTTTCCGTTCAGTGCAGGATATTCAGCACCAGGGTCAGCACGATAAACACGGCGCCGATCCACTTGGTAGCCTTGGCCAGCTTGGCGTCGAAGGTCTTTGCCTTGCCCTTGGCCATAAAGGTGTCCGCCATGCCGCCGATAGCGCCGGAGAGGCCGGCGCTCTTGCCGGACTGGAACAGCACCGCCAGGATCACGGCCAGGCCGCACAGCAGCTGAAGAATCGTAACAAACAGAGTCATCTCTCGCATACCTCCAAAGAAAATGTGCAAAACGCGGTTCACGTAATTGCCATCATAGCATATCTTTCCCGCGATTGCAAGGGGCCAGTCCGCATTTTTCCGGGATTCCCGCAAATAATTTCGAGAAAAGAACAGGGAACAGGCGTTGTATTTCCCGAAAATCTGTGCTATAATAGACAAAAATCCCTCTGGGGAGACGACAGGAGGCTGTGTCATGCCCAAAAAGACCCAGATGACAGAGCGCATTTACGAATATCTCCAGGAGGTCATCCCCGCCCAGGGGTATGCTCCCTCCGTGCGGGAGATCTGCGCGGCGGTAGGGCTCCGCTCCCCCTCCACCGTCCACTTCCACCTCAAGCGCCTCCAGGAGCAGGGCCTCATTGAGAAGGGGGACTTCAAGGGCCGGGCCATCGTGCTCACCCAGCCCAAGAAGAAGCACCAGGTGCCCATTGTGGGCGACGTGGCGGCGGGCTCACCCATCCTGGCCCAGGAGTGCATCGACGACTACCTGACCTTCGACTGCGGCGGGGAGGAGGACTGCCACTTCGCCCTGCGGGTCCGTGGGGAGTCCATGCTGAACGCGGGGATTCTGCCCGGGGACCTGGCGGTGGTCCGGCGGCAGCAGACCGCCCGGAGCGGGGACATCGTGGTGGCCCTCCTTGAGGACGAGGCCACGGTGAAGCGGCTGAGCCTCCGGAACGGCCAGGTCTGGCTCCTGCCGGAGAACGACGACTACGAGCCCATTGACGGCAATGAGGCGGTGGTTCTGGGGAAGGTTGTCGCCGTCGTGCGGACATATTAGAGGTCCCTCCCCGGCGGAAACGGAACAGGACGATTGATTATTAGCACTCCGGAATCCGGAGTGCTAATATTTACAATTCCGTCATACTCTGTTCACAATTAGCAGGCATGATAGAGGAGAAAATTTCAGGGGCCTTCCGCCCCGCCTGCACAGGAGGAAACAAGCAGCTATGGCAAAGAAAGAATTCAAGGCGGAATCCAAGCGCCTGCTGGACCTGATGATCAACTCCATCTACACCCACAAGGAGATCTTCCTTCGCGAGATCATCTCCAACGCCAGCGACGCCATTGACAAGCTCTGCTACAAGTCCCTCACCGACGAGAACGTGGGCCTCAAGCGGGAGGACTTCCGCATCAGTGTCAGCGTGGACAGGGACGAGCGGACCCTCACCGTCTCCGACAACGGCATCGGCATGGACGAGAACGAGCTGGAGAACAACCTGGGCGTCATCGCCTCCAGCGGGACCCTCCAGTTCCGCCAGGAGATGGACAAGGACAGCGAGGATGTGGATGTCATCGGCCAGTTCGGCGTGGGCTTCTACTCCGCCTTCATGGTCGCTGATCACATCACGGTGATTACCAAAAAGTACGGCGCTGACCAGGCGTTCAAATGGGAGAGCGACGGGGCCGACGGCTATACCGTCACGCCCTGCGGCCGGGACACCGTGGGCACCGACATCATCATGCACATCAAGGCCGACGGCGAGGAGGAGAAGTACGGCGAGTTCCTGGAAGAGTACCGGCTCAAGGGCCTCATTAAGAAGTACTCCGACTACATCCGCTGGCCCATCCGTATGTGGGTCACCAAGTCCCGGAAGAAGGAGGACTCCCCTGAGGACAAGCCCGAGTATGAGGACTACCGGGAGGAGGAGACCCTCAACAGCATGGTCCCCCTCTGGCAGCGGAAGAAGGGCGACGTCACCAGGGAGGAGCACGACAAGTTCTACCAGGAGAAGTTCAACGACTTCACCCCGCCCCAGTCGGTGATTACTGTCTCCGCCGAGGGCCAGGTGTCCTACAAGGCCCTGCTGTATATCCCCGGCCGGCCCCCCTTCGACTACTACACCACCGACTATGAGCGGGGTCTCCAGCTCTACTCCGCCGGGGTGATGATTATGGACAAGTGCCAGGACCTCATCGGCGAGCACTTCGGCTTCGTCAAGGGCGTGGTGGACTCCCCGGACCTGAGTCTGAACATCTCCCGGGAGCTTCTCCAGCACGACCGGCAGCTCCGGCTCATGGCCAACAACATCGAGAAGAAGGTCAAGGGCGAGCTGGAGCGGATGCTCCGGGAGGACCGGGAGGGCTATGAGAAGTTCTTCAAGAACTTTGGCCGCCAGCTGAAGGTGGGCTGCCTGAACAACTACGGCGCCAAGCGGGAGCTGCTGCAGGACCTGCTGCTCTTCTACTCCTCTACGGAGAAGAAGATGGTCACCCTCGCTGAGTACGTGGACCGGATGCCCGAGAGCCAGAAGTGCATCTACTACGCCGCCGGCGAGAACCTGGCGGCTATGGAGAACCTGCCCCAGACGGAGCTGCTGCGGGAGCGGAATCTGGAGATTCTGTACCTCACCGACCAGGCGGACCAGCTGCTTATGGAGATTTTGCGGGAGTATAAGGAGAAGCCCCTGCGCTCCGCCGTGGACGGGGACCTGGAGCTGGAGGATATGCCCGAGGAGAAGAACGCGGAGGAGTACAAGGACGCCCTGGCCTTTGTCAAGGAGGCTTTGGGGGAGAGCGTGGACGAGGTGAAGATCTCCCGGAAGCTCAAGACCCACCCGGTGTGCCTGGCCAGCGGGGAGGGCATGAGCTTCGAGATGGAGCGCTACTTCACCGCCACCCAGCCGGAGATGGGCCTGAAGGCCAAGCGGATTCTGGAGCTGAATGTGGACCACCCGGCCTTTGCCGCTCTGGAGAGCGCCCGGAAGGACGACCCGGAGAAGGCGAAAAAATACGCCCAGGTGCTCCTGGGCCAGGCGAAGATGATTGCCGGACTGCCCATCGAGGACCCGTCGGCGTATACCGATTTAATCTGCAGCCTGTGGTAAAAAGAGAGGGCCGCCCCCGCCGGGGCGGCCCTTCGGCCTGATTAAGGCGAACGTCAAAAATCCGGACGAACGGGCCGGCCACCTGGCCGGCCCTTACAGGTAGAGGCCGCCGAAGGCGGCCCACGGGGAGGCGAGAGGATTTTTCTGCCCTTGGGCGCCTGCGTTTACAGCAAAAATGTCAGACGCCTCTGCCGGTTGACGATCTCCACAACCTCCTCCCCCTGGGCGTACTCCCCGTCCAGGGACCAGGGGAAGCTCTCGGGGGTCTCCACCCGCACCTGCCTGACATGGCGGAAGATCAGCCCCGCCCCCTCGTAGTCCTGGAGCAGCAGGCTCCGGATAAGGGCCTGGAGTTCCGCGGCGGACTTGGGGTAGGGGATGAGCAGCATTTCAAAGAGCCCGTCGTCGAGCACCACCTTGTCCTCCTGGAGGGTGATGAGCCCGCCTACGCTGGTGGCGTTGGTCACCGCGCCGAAGAGGAATTCCCCGGAAAAGATCTCCTCGCCGGCGGTGACAGCGGCCTGGTAGGGCCGCAGGGTGGACAGATCCTTCACTCCCTCCAGGATATAGGCCAGATGGCCCAGATCATTCTTGATATTCTGGGATGCGGTGTAGGAGGTCTGGGTAAACGCCCCGAAGGACGCCACGTAGATGAAGGGCCGCCCGTTAAAGCGCCCCACATCCAGAGCTCGGCCCGGGCTCTCGTTGATGCGCTGCGCGGCGGCGGGGGGCTCGTCGGGCAGGCAGAGGCTGGCGGCAAAGTCGTTGGTGCTGCCGCAGGGGATATACCCGATGGGCGGCGGAGCGTCCAGGGCCATGGCCCCGGCCACCGTCTCGTTGAGGGTGCCGTCCCCGCCGCAGCAGACGACGCGGTCGAAGCGGCCGCCCTCCTCCCGGACCATCCGGGCGGCGTGGCCCCGCTCCCTCGTCTGCCGGATGGAGACGAGATATCCCGCCTCGGAGAGGAGTGTGACCGCCTCGAACAGAGGCGCGGCGGAGCGGGTTTTTCCCGCCCTTGGGTTGACGATAAACAGCAGTGTTTTAGACATGGGATGTCTGCGGCCTCCTGTCAAATTGTTAAGAATTGATGAAAGTTTTCTATGCGGCAGTATAACACACCAAAGAAACTATTGCAATCGAAGAAGAAGTTGAGTAAGATAAATTATACACAAATTTTATGGAGGCGAGACTATGAGACGGGACAGCCACTATTTCCAATGGGGCCTGACGGCGGTGTGCGTGGTGGGCGCGGTTCTGCTCCTGTACGACATCGTATTTCGGGGCAGCATCGTCATGGCCTATGTTGACAAGCTCATCCACATCCTGGCCCCGGTGCTCTACGGCGCCTTTATGGCCTACCTGCTGGCCCCGCTGGTCAACTGGTTTGAGGGCGTCATCTTCCGCCGGCAGAAGGGCCGGCGCAGCCGCCTGCGGGGCATCTCCGTGGCGCTGACGTGGCTGGTGGTCATAACTGCCCTGTACCTGCTGCTGAGCATCCTGCTGCCGGAGCTGTACAAAAGTGTCCTCCAGCTTATCGGCAGCGTGGACGGCTACTACCGCACCATCTCGCAGTGGGTCCAGCGCCTGCTGGAGAACAATCCGGAGCTGGCCCGGCAGGCGGTGGACCTCTTCAACCGGTACTATCAGGAGGGGCTGACCTGGCTGCGGGAGAACGTGGCGCCCCAGATCCAGCTGGCCGTCCAGGCCGTCACCGGCGGCGTGGTGGGCGTGGTGGTGTTCCTGAAGAATATCCTCATCGGCGTTATCGTCTCCATCTACCTGCTGGCCACCAAGGAGGGCTTCGCCGCCTCCGGCTGCCGGCTGTGCTACACCTTCCTCCCCGAGGACAAGGCTGCCCTGCTCATCCGGGGGGCCAAGGCCACCGACCGCATCTTCTCCGGCTTCGTCCGGGGCAAGCTGCTCGATTCCCTGATTATCGGCGTGCTGTGCTTTATCTGCTCCTCCTGGTTCCAGTTCCCCTATGCCCCCCTGGTCAGCGTGGTGGTGGGGGTAACGAACGTAATTCCCTTCTTCGGGCCCTTCCTGGGGGCGGTGCCCTGCGCGTTCCTCATCCTGCTGGACAGCCCCATCAAGTGCCTGTACTTCCTGGTGTTCATCCTGGCCCTCCAGCAGTTCGACGGCAACATCCTGGGCCCCAAGATCCTAGGAGACAGCACGGGGCTGAGCAGCTTCTGGGTTATCGTGGCCATCCTGGTGGGCGGCGGACTGTGGGGCGTGGCGGGAATGTTCTTCGGCGTGCCGCTGTTCGCCTGCGCCTGTACGGCGGTGCGGGCCTACTCCACCTACTGTCTGAAGCGGAAGGGCCTCCCCACCGCCTCCGCCAGCTATGCCACCCATGAGCCGGTCTGGCCGGAGGAGAGCGGGGAAAAGGAGAAGGAGGGGGCAAAAAAATAGATGGATTTTACTGCGGACAGCAGGCTGGTGATGCTCCGGGGCAACTCCGGCAGCGGCAAAACCACGGCGGCCCGTTTCCTCCAGCACCTCATCGGCCGGGGGACGCTGGTGGTCAGCCAGGATGTGGTACGCCGGGATATGCTCTGGGCCCGGGACGAGGGCGGGGCCATCCCCCTGCTGCTGGAGCTCATCTGCTACGGGCAGCGGCACTCGCCGGTGACCATCCTGGAGGGGATTCTGCGCACCGACTGGTACGGCCCCCTTTTCGAGGAGGTCCAGCGCCGCTTTGGGGAGAATATCCTGGCCTACTACTACGATATTCCCTTTGAGGAGACCCTGCGCCGCCACGCCATGCGGCCCCAGCGGTTTCAGTTCGGGGAGGCGGATATGCGCTCCTGGTGGCGGGAGCGGGACCTGATTGGCTCTATTCCGGAGGCCATCCTGACCGCGGAGCTCACCGCCAGGGGCGCCGCCCGGAGGATATACCGGGATATTATGGGAGAAGGAGTTGACGTATGAAGGCGTTTTTCAAGCGGCGCCTGGCTGTCCATATCTGGTTTTTGGCGGCGCTGGCGTTCTATGGGCTCTACCTGCTGGGCATCTCCTCCCGGGAGGCGGCCAACGCCGTCTCCGGCATCACCCAGGCCCTCAAGGACGGGTACGCCTGGTTCTGGTACCTCTTTCCCTTCTCGGTGGTGGAGTGGTTCTATGTGGCCTTCGCGGTCGGCGTGCTGGCAGTGCTGGCGGTGCTGCTTCGCCGGCTGCGGAGCTGGAGGGGGCGGCGGCTGGAGGGCGCTTACGGCTGCGTCATGGTTCTGGCCTGTATGTTCCTCACCGCCGGGGGGCTCTACTGCCTGCTGTGGGGGGTGAACTACTACGCCGACGGCTTCCAGGAGAAGAGCGGCGTCTATGCCCAGACGGAGGTTTCGGCAGACGAGCTGGAGCGGGTGGCGGACCTCTTTGCGGAGCGCCTGGCGGAGCTGTCGGACCAGGTGGAGCGGGATGAAAACGGCCTTTTTGCCGTGCCCCGGGATGTGATTTTTGCCGGCAGCACCTCGGTTTACGAGAATATCTCCCGGGAGTTCCCGTTTTTGCGCCGGACGGACCGGGTGCCGAAGAGGATGGTTTTCTCCCGCCTGTTCAGCGCCATGGGCTTTACCGGGTTTTACAGTCCCTACACCGGGGAGTCGAACCTGAACGTGGACTGCCCCGCCTGTCTCCTGCCGGCCACCATCGCCCACGAGCTGGCCCACCAGCGGGGGATCGCCTCGGAGCAGGAGTGTAACTTCCTGGCGGTGGCGGCGTCCACGGCCTCTGATGACCCGGCGTATCAGTATTCCGGGTATTTAATGGGGTATATCCACCTCTCCAATGCCCTGTATCGGGCGGACCGGGAGCGGTGGGCGGCTGTGTACGCGCTGCTGCCGGAGACGGTGGTTGCGGACCTGCGGGACGACATCGCCTACTGGGATCAGTTCGAGGGGATTGCCAACGATGTCAGCACCAAGGTCTATGACACTACGCTCCGCACCTACGGCCAGACCGCCGGGATTCAGAGCTATGGCACGGTGGTGGAGCTGCTGGTGGCGTACTATTAAGCAGATTGTCAAAAAAATCTCTTTCCCGGACAAGATTCGCCTCTCGCCCCCCTTGTGAAAGGGGGGAGGGCCGCGCCGAAGGCGTGGCGGGGGGATTCCCGCACCCAATGTTCCGTCTAGCAGAAGATTTCCGGCAGACGCAGGTTCCCTGCGACGAATCCCACCACCACCGGGCTTTGCCCGGCGGTCCCCCTCCCTTTCACAAGGGAGGCAAGAGGATGAATCTGCCTTTTGGGTCAAGCGTTAGGCCGGCTCCGCCGGCCCCAGCTCTAAGCGGGCCTTCGGCCCGCCCACGGGAGGGCGAATCTTTTCCGGCAAAAAGGCTTTTGGCAGTCTGAAGGACCGCCCCGCCATACCTGGCGGGGCGGTCCTTTTGCGGCCATTACAGCTTTTTGACAAACAGACAGCGGATAGCATTCAGCACCGCCAGAATCATGACGCCTACGTCGGCAAAGATGGCCAGGTACATATTGGCAATGCCCACGGCGCCCAGCACCAGACAGGCGAATTTCACCCCCAGAGCCATGACGATGTTCTGATAGACGATCCCCAGGCACTTCCTGGAGATACGGATGGCCTTCACGATTTTCATGGGGTCGTCGTCCATGAGGACCACGTCCGCAGCCTCGATCGCGGCATCCGACCCCATCGCACCCATGGCGATGCCGATATCGGCCCTGGACAGCACCGGCGCGTCGTTGATGCCGTCGCCCACGAAGGCCAGCTTCGCCTTGCCGCCCTTTGTCTCCAGCAGTTTCTCCACCTGGGCCACCTTGCCGGCGGGGAGCAGCTCGCTGAACACCCAGTCAATGCCCAGGTGGGAGGCGACCTGCTCGGCCACCTTTTTGGCGTCGCCGGTGAGCATGACCGTTTTTTCCACCCCCGCCGACCGCAGCGCGGCAATGGCCTTTTTGGCGTTGGGCTTGACGATGTCGGAGATGACGATGTGGCCGGCGTAGCTGCCGCCGACCGCCATGTGGATGATAGTCCCGGCCTGGCGGCAGTCGGTATAGGGAATGCCCAGCTGCTTCATGAGCTTGTCGTTGCCGGCGGCGACCTCCACGCCGTCCACCTTGGCAATGACACCGCCGCCGCTGATCTCCCGGATATCGCTGACCCGGGTGCGGTCCGGCTCCCTGCCGTAGGCCCGCTGGAGACTCTTGCTGATGGGGTGGGAGGAGGCGCTCTCGGCCAGGGCGGCGTATTCGATGAGCTTCGCCTGGTCCATGGTGCTGTGGTGGATGCCGTTGACCGCGAAGACGCCCTGGGTCAGGGTGCCGGTCTTGTCAAAGACCACGATTTTCGTCTGGGAGAGAGCCTCCAGGTAGTTGGAGCCCTTTACCAGGACGCCCTCCTGGCTGGCCCCGCCGATGCCGGCGAAGAAGCTGAGGGGGATGCTGATGACCAGCGCGCAGGGGCAGCTGATGACCAGGAAGGTCAGGGCCCGGTAGATCCACGTTCCCCAGCCGGCGGACAGGCCCAGGGCCAGCATACGGACCAGCGGCGGCAGGACGGCCAGGGCCAGGGCGCTGCAGCAGACGGCGGGGGTGTAGATTTTGGCGAATTTGGAGATGAAATCCTCCGACCTTGATTTCCGGGAACTGGCGTTCTCCACCAGGTCCAGGATCTTTGACACGGTGGACTCCCCGAACTCCTTTGAGGTCCGGATCTTCAGCACGCCGGTCAGGTTGATGCAGCCGCTGATGACCTCGTCGCCCGCCGCCGCCTCCCGGGGCAGGCTCTCGCCTGTGAGGGCGCTGGTGTTCAGGGTGGAGCTTCCCTCCTCCACCGTGCCGTCAATGGGCACCTTCTCGCCGGGCTGTACCACGATGATGCTGCCGATCGCCACCTCATCCGGGTCCACCTGCTCCAGCCGACCGTCCCGCTCAATGTTGGCGTAGTCGGGGCGGATGTCCATCAGCTCGCTGATATTGCGGCGGCTCTTGCCCACGGCGTACCCCTGGAACCACTCGCCGATCTGGTAGAAGAGCATGACGGCAATGGCCTCCAGGTAGTCCCCGTTTTCGTAGATGGCCAGGGCCATGGCGCCCACCGTCGCCACCGCCATGAGGAAGTTCTCATCGAATACCTGCCGGTTGAGGATGCCCTTGAAGGCCTTGCGCAGGATGTCATAGCCGATGATGAAGTAATCGGCCAGGTACAGGGCAAACCGCACCCACCGCCCGGCGGAGGGGAAGAGGACTCCGTCCAGCCGCGCGAACAGCTCCGCCGGCAGGAACTGGAGGCCCAGCAGGACCGCGGCGGCAAGGAGAATGCGGCTGAGCATGGTTTTCTGCTTCTTCGTCATATTTCCCGCCGGCCTGCCGACGACGAACCGGAACACCGCCGCCGTCAGGACCACGACGGCGAGGAGTGTATTGACCACAAGCGCTTGCATAGGAACGCTCCCTTCTAATATTGTTTAACTGTTTACGTATTTCAGAGAAAGAGACTCCCTTTCAGACCCGTGCCTGCGGGCCTGAGGGAGTCCCTTGGGCCGTTCCTGCTTACAGGAAGATCTCGCAGTCCGGCTCCACCTTCTTGCAGGCCCGCAGGACCTCCCCCATGACGGCGGCGGGGTCCTGCCCCTCGACGAACTCCACGATGAGCTTCTGGGTCATGAAATTGACGGTGGCAGCCTGGACGCCGGCGGTCTTGCGGGCGGCCTCCTCCATGAGGTTGGCGCAGTTGGCGCAGTCCACTTCGATCTTGTAAGTCTTCTTCATTGTTCAGCCACTCCCTTACTGTCTTGTATACGATTAAAAGGTTGTTTAATCGTTGTATCCCTATCATAGCACGATTTGCCCGGACGTCAACCGCTTTTGGCAAACCTCTTCCGTTTGGGCGAAATCTATTTCTGTTTGGGATAAAACGCAGCCCCGCCCCTGCAGGGCCGCTTCCTTTGCGAATTGAAGAACCAGATAGGAAGCCTCTGGCGTTTTTGCCGAAAATGTGGTAAACTAGAGCAAGAACGGAAGAAAGGGGGCCTGCGCAATGGTTCCGACTCATCTGCCCCACGACCACGGGCAGGACACAACGCATATGCTGGAGCAAATGCCGCCGCCGGAGGAGTTCCAGCAGCTCTCCGACCTGCTCCGGCAGCTGGGGGACGGGAGCCGCCTGCGGCTTTTCTGGCTGCTCTGTCACTGCGAGGAGTGCGTCATCAACCTCTCGGCGATGATGGGCATGAGCAGCCCTGCGGTTTCCCATCACCTCAAGCAGCTGCGCGGCAGCAGCCTTATCGTCAGCCGCCGGGACGGGAAAGAGGTGTACTATAAGGCGGCCGACAACCTCCAGGTCCGGCTCCTGCACCGGCTGGTGGAGCAGCTGTTCGCCATCACCTGTCCCGGCGGCCCGGCGAAGGGAGGGACCGGCTGTGGGGATGAGCCGTCTGTGTGAGCTGGAGGAGAAGCTGGCGGAGGCGCCCCAGGGGAAGCTGCTGGTGAAGCGGCACGGCACGGAGCCGGCGGCAGGGGTGTGCATGGAGCAGGTGGGCTTTGACGCCGGCAGAGGGCTGGCGGAGCTCTGGACGGTTTTCCCCGGCGTCGTGCTGCTCCACGGCTGCTACAGCGCGAGGCAGTGCGGCTTCCGCTCCGGCCCGCTCCGGCCCGCCCTGGAGGTCAACCACTGCCGCCAGGGGCGGGCCGGCTGGGAGACGCCCAACGGGAGGACGGCCTGTCTGGGGCCGGGGGACCTGCTGCTGCACGCCGCGGGCGCCTGCGAGCCGGTGGTGAGCTTCCCTCTGGGCTTTTACGAGGGCATTTCTATCTCGGCGGACCTGGAGATCCTGGAGCGGGAGCCGCCGGAGATCCTCCGGGAGGCCGGCATTGAGGGACGGCAGCTGGCAGAGAAGCTGTGCGGACAGAGCGGATACGCCGCCATGCCGGCCAGCGCGCAGATTGAGCACATCTTCTCGGAGCTCTACGACCTGCCGCCCCGCCTCCGGATGCCCTATTTCAAGCTGAAGTTCCAGGAGCTCCTGCTGTTTCTGAGTATGCCGGAGGCGGCCGGGACGCCCCAGCCGGACCGGTACCACACCCGGCAGGTGGAGACCGTCCGGGCCATCCACGCCCAGCTGACGGAGCGGCTGGACCGCCGGTATACGATCGAGGAGCTGGCCAGGCAGCATCTTATCAACACCTCCGCCCTGAAGGCCGCGTTCAAGGCCGTTTACGGCCAGCCCGTCGCCGCCTATATGCGGGAGTACCGGGTCCGGGAGGCGGCGCGGCTGCTGCGGGAGGAGGGCGGGAGCATCGCGGAGGTGGCAGCGGCGGTGGGCTATGAGAGCCAGAGCAAATTCTCCGCCGCGTTCAAGGAGGTCTTTCAGGTCCTCCCTACGGCGTACCGAAAACAATTTCAACGGAGGCAGGAACAGGAATGAAAACCGGAATTGTGGATGTGGGCGGAGGTCTTCGGGGGATCTACGCGGCGGGCGTGCTGGACTGCTGTCTGGACGTGGGGATTCGCTTCGATATGGCTATAGGCGTCTCGGCGGGCAGCGCGAATATCGCGTCCTATCTGGCGGGTCAGCGGGGCCGGAACTATCGGTTTTACACCGAATACGCCTTTCGCAAGGAGTATATGGGGGCGAAAAATATGCTCACCAGGGGCTCCTATATTGATTTGGACTATATCTACGGGACGCTGAGCGCCTCCGGAGGGGAGTCCCCTCTGGACTACCGGGCCCTGGCGGACAATCCGGCGGAGCTCCTGGTGGTGGCCACCAACGCCCTGACCGGAGGCGCCAAGTATTTTGACAAGTCCGATATGGCCCAGGACCGGTATGACATCTTCAAGGCGTCCTCCGCCCTCCCCTTCGTCTGCGCCCCCTATGTCATCAGCCGGATGCCCTACTACGACGGGGCCCTGGCGGACCCGGTCCCTATCGCCAAGGCCATTGAGTGCGGCTGCGACAGGGTGGTGCTGCTGCTGACCAGGCCCGCCGACAGGCTTCGGGCTGTGGGAAAGGACGATTTCTTCGCCCGCCGGATCCAGCGCCGGTACCCCTTTGCGGCCAGGAAGCTCCGGACCAGGGCGGAGCGGTACAACGCCAGCGTGGCCCTGGCGAAGCGGTATGCGGCGGAGGGCCGGGTGCTTATCGTGGCGCCGGACGACACCTGCGGCGTTGACACTCTGACCCGGGACAAGGCGGCGCTCAAGCTGCTGTACCGGAAGGGCCTCCGGGACGGCCGGGCGGTCCAGGCATTTTTGTCCGGCGGCGGAGTATAATCCCCGGGAACAGGGCCACCCTAAGGCCAGTGAGGTGATGGGATGGACTCTCTGTGGGCGCAGACGGCACGGCTGCCCAGACTGGCCCCCCTGCGGGGGGATTTGAAAACCGGCGTGCTGGTGGTCGGCGGGGGGATGGCCGGACTGCTGTGCGCCTGGCGGCTCTCCCGGGCCGGGGTGGACTGCGCCCTGGTGGAGGCGGGGCGGCTCGGCGGCGGCATCACGAAAAATACTACCGCGAAGATCACCGCCCAGCACGGTCTGCTCTACCACAAGCTGCTCCGGCGGCTGGGCAGGGAGAAGGCCCGCCTGTACCTGGAGGCAAACCTGGCGGCCCTGGAGCAGTATCGGGCCATGTGCCGGGACATCGACTGCGATTTCCAGGAGCGGGACGCCTTTGCCTACGCCCTGGACAGCCGGCGGGCGCTTGACGCGGAGCTGGAGGCGCTGGAGCTGCTGGGGTTTCCGGCGGAATTCGCGGCGGAGCTGCCTCTGCCCTTCCCGACAGCGGGGGCGGTGCGCTTCCCCCGTCAGGCGCAGTTCCACCCCCTCCGGTTTGCTGCCGCTATCGCCAGGGAAATACCGGCGTATGAGCATACGAGGGTGCTGGCCCTTGCCCCCGGGAGGGCGGTGACCGGCGGCGGGACCATTACGGCAGAGAAGATCATCGTGGCCACCCACTTTCCCTTCCTCAACAGGCACGGCAGCTATTTTTTGAAGCTGTACCAAAGCCGTTCCTATGTCGTGGCCCTGGAGGGCGCGCCGGATGTGGGCGGTATGTATGTGGACGGGGACGAGAAGGGCCTGTCCTTCCGCAATTATGGGGACCTCCTCCTGCTGGGCGGCGAGGGCCGCCGCACGGGCAAGAAGAGCGGCGGCTGGCAGGCGCTGGAGGGCCTTGCCCGGCGCTGGTACCCGGAGGCCCGGGTGGTCTCCCGCTGGGCTGCCCAGGACTGCATGAGCCTGGACGGCGTCCCCTATATCGGCCAGTACTCCAGGCACACGCCCGGCCTGTACGTGGCCTCCGGCTTCAACAAGTGGGGGATGACCTCCTCCATGGCGGCCGCCATGGTTTTGACGGACCTTGTGCTGGGGCGGGACAGCCCCTATGCCGAGCTCTTCTCCCCGTCCCGGACGATCCTCCGTCCACAGCTGGCCGTCAACGGACTGGAATCCATCCTGGGCCTGCTGACGCCCACTGTCCCGCGGTGCCCCCACATGGGCTGCGCCCTGCGGTACAACGCGCAGGAGCGGTCCTGGGACTGCCCCTGTCACGGCTCCCGCTTCGGGGAGGACGGGGCGCTCCTCGACAATCCCGCCACAGGCGATAAGCCGATGGGGGCGCAAAAAGGGGAGGACCAGGCGGAAGCCTGATCCTCCCTCTTTTTCCCGCGCCGGGGCTGCCGGCCCGTCAATCCCGGGGCTGGAAGCAGTACATACTGAAAAACGCGGTCACGCCGGGGCCGCAGTCGTACTCCATCCCGCAGCGCTTGGTCAGCTCCTCCACAAAGATGCAGTACGCCGACATACAGGAGTATTGCAGCTCCGGGAAGCGGCAGGGCTTCCCCTCTGTGATGGCGCAGGGCGTACACAGGCTGCACCCGCTGGCCCCGATCATCAGCCCCGGCTCCCCCGCCCGGTCGATGAGCTGGCGGGTCAGGCGATTGTGTTGGGCCTTGGCGGGCTTGATCTCCTCGTTGTTCAAGGGGTCCTCAATGTCCCACATGGTCTGCATCACCAGGGCCCGCCGCCAGCGGAGGACCTTCCGGCGCATCTGCTCCACTGTGCCGCAGTCCGGGGGACAGGCGTAGTTGACCCCGTATTTCCCGCACAGGTTCTCCTCGCACAGGGGGCGGAAGGCGGGGATAAATGTCAGCTCCTCCGTATCAATCAGCGCCGCGTTGGCAAAGCCCATCTCCAGCGCCGTCTCCAGCAGTTTTTTCTCGTCCATGACAGCCTCCGTTGCTTATAGGTTTGAAAACAGTATACCCCAATCCGCCCCATTTTTCCAGCTCTATTTCCAGAGCCGCGGGGCGAAAAAACCGCCCCGGAAGCGCGCGGCTCCCGGGGCGGGATTTTTATGCGGTCAAATGCCCATCTCCTGCTTGACCTCCTGGAAGCACCGGACGGCGAAGTCCAGGTCCTCCCTGGTGTGCCCGGCGGAAACCTGGGTGCGGATACGGGCCTTGCCCTGGGGGACCACCGGGTAGCTGAAGCTGACCACATAGACCCCCTTCTCCAGCATCCGGGCGGCAAACTCCGCGGCCACCTTGGCGTCGTAGAGCATGACGGCCACAATGGGGTGGCTCCCTTCCAGGACGTCGAAGCCCACCTTGCCCAGCTTCTCCCGGAAATAGGCGGTATTTTCATGGACCCGGTCCCGCAGCTCGGTGGAGGCCGTCAGCAGCTCGATGGTCTTGATGGTGGCGGCGCAGATGGCGGGGGCCACGGTGTTGGAGAACAGGTAGGGCCGGCTCCGCTGGCGCAGCAGGTCCACGATCTCCTGCCGGGCGGAGGTGTAGCCGCCGGAGGCCCCGCCCAGGGCCTTGCCGAAGGTGCCGGTGATGATGTCCACCCGGTCCTGTACGCCGCAGTACTCCGGGGTGCCCCGGCCGGTGTCGCCCATGAAGCCCACAGCGTGGCTGTCGTCCACCATCACCAGGGCGTCGAACTCGTCGGCCAGGCCGCAGATGCCCTTCAGGTTGGCGATGTAGCCGTCCATGGAGAACACGCCGTCGGTGGCGATGAGCTTGATTTTGCACCCTGCCTCCTGGGCGGCGGTGAGCTGGGCCCGCAGGTCCTCCATATTGTTGTTCTTGTAGCGGAACCGCTTGGCCTTGCACAGGCGCACGCCGTCGATGATGGAGGCGTGGTTGAGCTCGTCGGAGATGATGGCGTCCTCGGGGCCCAGCAGCGTCTCGAAGAGGCCCCCGTTGGCGTCGAAGCAGGAGGAGTAGAGAATGGTGTCGTCCATGCCCAAAAACGCCGACAGCTTCTGCTCCAGCTCCTTGTGGATATTCTGGGTGCCGCAGATAAAGCGCACAGAGCTCAGGCCGAAGCCCCACTTGTCATAGCTGGCCTTGGCGGCGGCGATGAGCTCCGGGTTGTTGGAGAGGCCCAGATAGTTGTTCGCGCACATATTGACTACCTGCCGGGCCTCGGTGGTGTCGATGCGGGAGCGCTGGGGGGTGGTGATGATGCGCTCGCCCTTCCAGGTGCCGGCCTCCCGGATGGCGTCCAGCTCCCTGCGGTATTTTTCCAGTGCCTGCTTCATGGTATCTTCCTCCTTATTCTTATTTGGTCCAATCCAGAATAACCTTCCCGGACTTGCCGCTGTTCATGGCGGCGAAGCCCTCCTCAAATTGGGTGTAGTGGAACCGGTGGGTGATCACCGGGGTCAGGTCCAGGCCGCCCTGGACCATGTAGCTCATCTGGTGCCAGTTGTCCATCTTCCGGCCGTAGATGCCCTGGAGGGTCAGGCCCTTCTCAATAATCTGATTCATATTCAGGGACAGGGGCTTGCCGGAGAGGCCCAGGAGGCTGATCTTGCCGCCGTTGCGCATGACGGAGATCATCTGCTGGAAGCCTGCGCCGTTGCCGCTCATCTCCAGGCCGATGTCGAAGCCCTCCACCAGGCCCTGCTTGTGCATGATCTCCTTCAGATCCTCGTTCTGGACGTTCACCGCCGCGTCCACGCCCATTTTCCGGGCCAGGTCTAAGCGGTACTCGTTCATATCGGTGATGACCACCCGGCGGGCCCCGGCGTATTTGCACACCCCGGCGGCGATGATGCCGATGGGGCCCGCGCCGGTGATGAGCACGTCCTCTCCCACCAGGTTCCACATCAGGGCGGTGTGGGTGGCGTTGCCGAAGGCGTCGAAGAAGGCCACCACGTCCTCGGGCAGGCTCTCGTCGATGATGATGACATTGCTCTCAGGGATGCAGACGTACTCGGCAAAGGCGCCGTCCCGGTCCACGCCCACGCCCTTGGTGTCCTTGCACCACTGGATGTTGCCGGTGTGGCAGTTGCGGCAGCGGCCGCAGGTGATGTGGCCCTCGCCGCTCACCCGCTGGCCCACATGGAGGCCGGTGACGCCCGCGCCCAGCTCCGCCACCTCGCCCACATACTCGTGGCCGATGACCATGGGGGGCTTGATGTGGACCTGGGACCAGGGATCCCAGTTATAGATATGTACGTCGGTGCCGCAGATGGCGGTCTTGTGGATTTTGATGAGCACCTCGCCGGGGCCGGGCTTGGGAACAGGGACCTGCCGGAGCTCCAGACCGGGGCCGGCGGCGGGCTTGACCAGTGCGTCCATGAGCTGTGCCATACTTGTCCTCCTATAAAATACATTTGTTGAGAGTTACGTTTTTTTGCTATGGACAGTATAGACCTCCCGGGGGAAATTGTCAATGGAAAAGCGGAAAAATCCCGCCCCAGGGCAGCCCGGGGCGGGAGAGACAGATCAGGAGAAGCAAAGCCCCCGAACGCTGTGCATTCACTGCGATTATTGCCGCCAGGCGTGCATCCATTGAGTGCCATGTTCACATTGGCGGCATAGCTCAGGGGAACCGTGATCGTCTGAACTCCCGCACTCCAATCAAGCCCGTATTCCGTACAATACTCGCCATCGAGATAAATTGTCAGCAATCCATTTTCTTCCAGCTGGTCCCCTCCTGGCCGGACGCCTCGGCGATATATACAATCCGGCTCTGGCCGTCTCCAGTTTACACTGTTTTCCCTTCCTGTCAAGAAAAACGGTCCGCTCAGATCTCCGCCACATACCACCCGGCCACCTCCACCCCGGCCTCCCGGGCGGCGTCCCGGACAGTCTCGCCGTCCTCCGGCGGGGCGGCCCAGCACATTCCGCACCCGGCGGTGATGGCCCGGGGCACCGGGATGAGCCGCCCCGGCGCGCCCAGCCGGGCGCAGGCGCTCTCCATGGCCATGGCGGCGGCGGTGGTGTGGAAGGCGACGATCAGCCTGGTCCTTTTCGCGATCATCGGCTCAGCTCCTCCAGAGCGCGGACAGCGGCGTCAATTTCCTCCTCCGTGTTGGCCCGGGAGAAGCTAAAGCGCACCGCCCCCCGCTCCCCGGTGCCCAGGGCCCGGTGCATCCGGGGGGCGCAGTGGCCTCCGGCCCGGACGGCAATGCCGTACTCCTCGAAGAGGGCGTCCGCCACCGCTCCGGCGTCCTCCTCCCCCAGGTTCAGGGCCACAACAGCGGCCTTTTCCCTGGAAAAATCGCCGTAGATGGTGACGCCGGGGATGTCCCGGACGCCCCCATAGAAGCGCTCCATGAGAGCCCGCTCCCGAGTCCGGATGGCATCAATGCCCGTCTCTTCCAGGAAGTCCAGGGCGGCGGAGAGGCCGGCAATGCCGTGGCTGTTGAGAGTCCCGGCCTCCAGGCAGACGGGATACTCCGCCGGCTGGACAGGGCTGTAGGTCTGTACGCCGGTACCCCCCACCTTCCAGGGGCGGATTTTCACGCCGGGGCGGACGCACAGCCCGCCGGTGCCCTGGGGGCCCAGGAGGCCCTTGTGTCCGGTGAAGCAGAGGACGTCGATCCCCATAGCCGTCATGTCGATGGGGAACACCCCGGCGGTCTGGGCGGCGTCCACCACCAGCAGCAGGCCGTGCTCCCGGGCAAACCGGCCTATCCAGGCGATGTCCACCAGCTCCCCAGTGAGGTTGGAGGCGTGGGTGCAGACAATCGCCCTCGTCTCCGGCCGGAGAAGCCGCCCGAAGGCGCCGTAGTCCAGCCGTCCAAGCCGGTCCGCCGGAACAAAATCAACCGCGACGCCGCAGTCCTTCTCCAGGCGGTAGAGAGGGCGGAGGACGCTGTTGTGCTCCAAATCGGTGGAGAGCACATGGTCCCCGGGGCCAAGCAGGCCGTGGATAGCGATATTCAGCGCCTCGGTGACGTTGCAGGTAAATACCACATGATCCGGCCTGGGACAGCCGAAAAAGCGGGCCAGCTTCTCCCTGGCTCCATAGATTGTCCGGTCCGCGGCCAGACTCCCCCCGTGAACCCCTCGAGAGGCGTTCCCCAAGGAGGTCATCGCCGCCGTTACCGCCTGAACCACCTGAGGCGGACGCCAGAGAGCGGTAGCGGCGGAATCCAGATAGATCACGGCCGGATGACCTTTCCGGCCCTGGCCAGGGTCTCCACTATCGTGTACATATTGCTGACGGAGCCCACCGCCAGCTTGTCCGTCAGGCCGTAGTAGTTCAGGCAGGTGCCGCAGGTCATAATCTCCACCCCCTGGGCCTCCAGGCTCCGCAGGTCCTCCAGGCTGACGGAGCCCTCGGTGGTGATGGCGGCCCCGCCGTTGTAGAAAAGGATGGTCTTAGGCAGCTTCTCCAGCTGGGTGAGGGCGAAAATAAAGCCCTTCATCAGCGTCCTGCCCAGCTCGTCGTCCCCGGAGCCCATGCCGGCGGAGCTGACGGCCACCACGAAGTCCCCTCGGGCGTCGGGGGTGCAGACCGCCTCCGCCTCCTGGGGCTTGGCGGGGCTCAGGGGCGTGTCCACGGCGATGCGGATAATGAAGTGCTTCTCCTCCAGCTTCTCGCTGACGGCCTGGAGCCCCTTGCCGGAGGCCAGGCGGCTGACGTTCTGGACGGCGATCTCATTGTCCACATGAATCTCCAGGGCGCCGGGGCCGGTCATGGCCTCCAGGGCCTTGGCGGTCTTGACAACGGGGATGGGGCACTGCTCGCCTACGGCGTTGACAACAATCGGTTCCATCATATTTCCTCCTGCTTTGTCTGTGTGTATGTGAAAAAGCCCGCCGCAAGGGTCAGCCCCTGCGGCGGGCGGGTATCATATTGGAAAGGGGCGCTTACATATACTTCCGCATGGTGTCAGTGGCGGAACCCGGGTCCCCGCTGACCGTGACGGTGATCTTCAGGTTCAAGGGCGCACAGAACTTTTCCATCCAGTTGAGGAACGCGCCGACATTCCGCTCGTCCGTGTCGTGGGCCACCTTGCACAGATTGTCCACGAAAACGTGGGAAATGTCGTAATTGCCGGCGTACATACCGCAGATAAAGCCCCGCAGGCACTCAAAGCTGTCGATGCCGAACTCAGAGGCGTCCACCAGGCGGGTCTGATGCCGCAGGCTGAAGCTCATATTCCTGGTGGGCTCGATGCACACCATGCACCCCGTCTCCGTATCGGCGGCGGCGTTCATCAGCTCGAGCAGCTGCTTGGTCTTACCCTCACCCGAGCCGCTCATGATCAGTCTAACCATATGATATCACTCCTTTTCTGCATTTGGTTCTGACTATGGGTAGATACAGCATATCACAGCTGAGCCGGAAACACAACGGAAAAATGAAAAATTCACAGCTTATTTTTATTTCCCTTCCGCGGGCGCAGCCTCCTCCGGGATCCGCCGGGCCACCACGACGAAGCGCCCGTAATCGGTGTGGTAGCTGCACGTGGACAGGGTGAGGAGCTGGTCGCCGAAGCTCACCTCCGTGCCGGCGTCGTAGGCGGCGGCGCGGCGGACCTGGCTGATATAGCTGTTGAAGGTCTCCTCCTCCGTCAGGTCGGTGTAGGTCTGGTACTGGAATTTGCTGGTGTAGGCCTTGGTATAGAAGGCGGCCACCACCTCGTAGCTGCCCTCCTCCGTCAGGGTGTCGAAGTGGATAACGGGGTGGGCCTGGGCGAAGGCGGCGTCGGCGTACTGCATGATGCCGGCGAGCATGGAGCCGTTTTTCATGTGGTGGCCGTAGATGAGGACGTTGGAGCCGTCCGGGGCGCTGCCGGCGCCGATGAACAGGCAGCCGCTGGCGGCGTACTTCCTGTCAAAGCCCCGGTGGATGTAGTACTCCGGGTCGTCCGGGGTGAACATGACCGGGTAGTCGATCTGGGTATCCTCGATGTAGAGCCAGCCGGCCATATCATTGTTCATGTTGTAGAGGGCGTCGTACCGGTAGAGAAGGCCGCTGGCGGCATACTTGGGGAAGACCGGCTGGGATGTCCCGTCCTGGAGGCCCGTCCCGCTGCCCGAGGGCCCGGAGGGGCCGCTGTCTCCGCCCCGGGCGGCGCGGACCATGGCCGCCAGCGCCTCGTTGGCGGCCCGCTCCTGGCTGGCCTGGATAAGATCCCGGAGCAGGAGCGCGCCGGAGACCAGGAACACGGCGATGCAGAAAAAAAGAGCAATCCGCCTCCAATTCAGCTTTATGTTTTTCATGGGACCTGTGGGACCTCCCGTTTTTTCTTTATCATAGCACAATTCCGGGCCGGTTACAAGGATAAAACGCGGAGGAGGTCTGAGCCCGCGCTCAGACCTCCTCCTTGACAAGCTGCATCACGCTGACCTCATAGGCGGTCCGCTCCTCGGCCTGGCCGTCCACCACCTTGGTATAGATCCGGCTCTGGACCCGGCCCTCCAGGGCCAGGGGAGAGCCCACCGCCATGCGGCCGGTGACCATGGCCACCTGGCCCCAGGCGATGCAGGGCAGGTAGTCCGCCCGGCCGTACCGGCGGTTCACCGCCAGCATCATGTCCGAGATGCACCGCCCCAGGGGCGTCCGCCGCAGCACCGGCGGCTTGCAGATGACCCCCCGCAGGCGGATGCAGTTGTAGTCGTCCTCCCCGGTGGGGGCCAGGGACCGGGCAAAGACCGAGATGACCAGGCGGCTGCCCGTGCCGCTCTTGTTGTTGAAGGAGCGCAGCTGCCCGCTGATGGCCAGCCGCCGACCCTCCAGGGGCAGCAGGCCCTCCAGCTGCTGCCCGGTGGCGATGACGTAGAGGACGTCCGCCTGGCCGGAGAGCCTCTGGACGGAGAAGGGGAAGCGATAGAACCGCTGGTCGTGGTTCTCATGGGACAGGACGGGCTCACCGGCGGCGGCGCCCCGGAGCTGGACAAGGTTGCAGGTCTCTTCCATATGTACGTTCACCTCATTGGTAGTTCGGCAGGGATGTCCCCTGTGCCGACGCTCCAGCATATGTGAAGAGCTGACGGAATATTCCTGCGGTTTTTCCTGCGGCCATCAAGATTGCAGAGGGCGGCGGCCCTTAATGGCGGTTTGCGGGGGCCGGCCTGTTTGTCAGGCTTCTCAACATTCAGTAGGCCAGCTTCGCCTCGGACCAGTCCCTGATAAGCTCGCTGTAAAAGCCGCATTGGGCCTTGGCAAGTTCAATATCCAGGTTGATATAGTTCCCGCACTCGGCGGCGCTCTTCCCGGGCATGGGGCCGTCGAAGGCCGCGCCGGCGGCAAAGGTCTCCTTTACCAGCTCCACCGCCTGCCCGTCGGTGAGCTGGCGGCTGTCAAAGAGCAGATAGAACCCGGTCTGGCAGCCCATGGGGCCGAAGTAGATGATGGCGTCCTTGGCCCTGCCGCTGCGCAGGAGGGTGGCGATGACGTGCTCCACGGAGTGCATCTCCGCGTTGGAGAGAAGATCGCCGGTGTTGGGCTTCTTGAAGCGGAGGTCAAGGGTGGTCGCCTCCCCGTCCCGGCGGGAGAGGTACAGCCCCGGCTCCAGCTTGTTGTGGTCCACCTGAAAGCTTGCGATTCGTTCCATAGTCGTTGCTCCTTTATGATTATTTCCCGTCCCTCAGCGCGCGGGCGAAGGGTAAGACAATGCCATTCAGCTTCTCCATCGCCTCGGCGTAATTGAAGAACTCTTCGGCGTTGTTCTCCTGGCACAGCCGGTCGGAGACGGATTTCAGCGCGGTAAATTTCACCCCGTTGCGCAGGCACACCTGGGCGATGGCCCCGCCCTCCATCTCGCAGAGGGCAGGCGCGAAGGTCCTTGCCACCCAGTCCGCCCGCTCCCCCTTGGTCATGAACACCTCGCCGGTAGCCACCTTTCCCACCCTGTGCTCCACGCCCTGGGCAGTCAGGATGCCGCTCAGCCGCTCTGTCTCGCTGGTGGGGAAGTCCACCCTGTTTACTGTAGACACCAGCCCAATGGGGTCCCCCATGGGGGTGGTGTCCACGTCGTGCTGGACGAAGCAATCGGCCAACACGATGGTCCCGATGGACAAATCCAGGAAGCTCCCGGCCACGCCGGCGTTGACGAGCCAGTCCGGGTGGTACCGGTCGATAAACAGCTGCGCGCCCATAGCGGCGTTCACCTTCCCCACGCCGCCCAGGTAGGCCAGCAGCCCCGGCTCGATCTCATAGACGGATACGCCGCACACTGTCTCCAGCAGCTTGGCGTCCGTGGTGTTCAGAATGCTCTCAATTTCCCCGCCCATGGCGTAGGCCAGTCCGATGGTCATAGCAAGCCCTCCCGCTGATTCTTGATGGTTCCTATTATAGCACAATGTCTGTTTTGGGTAAAGAAAAAAGTTTTATCGAAAAACAATAAAAATATATTGACAAACGGAAATCAAGCTGGTATCATGTGGGCAAGATCTGGAAGGAGGGCTTCGATATGAAGCGTGTAGGACTGGTACGGACCTTGAAAGGGACCATCCTGTTTCTGGCGGTGCTGGTGGCGGTATGGTACGTTGAGATCTTTCCCGCGCGGATACAGGAGGCCGGGGCGCGGCTCCCGGAGCTGGCGTGGCTGGTGGCGCCGGGGATCGCGGCGGTCAGCGTCAGCGCGGCGCCCATTGTCATCGCCCTGGTGCTGTTCTGGAAAATCTGCACGGAGATCGGGAAGGACAACTCCTTCTGCCACAAAAACGCCCGCTGGCTCAGCGGCATCGGCTTCTGCGCCCTGGTGGATACGGGCTACTGCGCGGTGGGTACCGTAACGGTGGAGATCCTGGCGGGCTCCCCTGTGTGGCTGCTGGGGACGGCGGTGTGCGTGGTAGGGCTGGCCATCGCCCTGGCGGCGTTCCTGCTGAGCCATCTGGTGCTGAAGGCCGCCGACCTGAAGGCGGAGAACGATCTGACCATATAGGGAGGGGAGTGGAATGCCGATTGTGGTCAATCTGGACGTCATGCTGGCCAAGCGGAAAATGAGCCTGAGCCAGCTATCGGAGCAGGTGGAGGTGACCATCGCCAACCTGTCCGTCTTAAAAACCAACAAGGCCAAGGCGGTGCGCTTCTCCACCCTGGAGGCCATCTGCCAGGCCCTGGACTGCCAGCCGGGGGATATCCTGGAATATGTGCCGGAGGAGGAAGGAACACGATGAAAACGCGGCTGGCGGGGGCGATTGCCGCTCTGCTGCTTCTGACCTCCTGCGGCGTGCTGTCCGCCGGGAAGCTGGTCCTCCCAGCGGCGGAGGACCTGGAGAGCGTCACCATTACCGTGGATCAGCTGGACCTGACCGTCACCGGCGGGGACTCGATTGCCCGGCTTCTGGACCTGCTCCGGCGGTCCGTCAAGGAAAATACCGGACGGCCCAGCGTACAGGACATCCCCGCCGAGAGAGCCGGGCTGGCGCGGATCGACTTCGGCTTCCGGGCCGGCGGCGCCGGCACAGTGTTCCTCTACCGGGAGGGCACGAGGCTGTTTCTGGAACAGCCCTATCAGGGGATCTATGAGATGGACAGCGAGCTCCGCCTGGATCAACTGCAAATTATTGAACAGGAGGGATGACACGATGACAGAATCCAATACCGGGATGCCCCAGATACCCGCGGTCCCTCCCGCCGCGCCGCCTTCCCGGGAGCCGTGGAAGGTGGGGGCCCGGGAGCGGCGGCTGGTGTGGCTGTCGGCGGCCCTGGCCTTTCTGGGGGTGAGTTTTCTGCGGGATTGGAGCTGGCGGGTCCTGCCGGGGCTGGGAATTACGCTGCTTACCGCCGCCTGGTATGCGGTTCTCTTCCTCTACCGGGGGACCGGCGGTATGGAGCGTCGGGTCAATCGGGTCCTTATGGGGGCCGCGGCTCTGCTGGCGCTGACCTTTGCCGTCTTCTCCAACCAGTGGTTTCGGTTCTGGAACAGCGGGGCGCTGGTCCTGCTCGTGGCGGTCCATACCTGGGAGCTGTGCGGGGGCGGGCGGCTGGCCTGGGACCGGGCCGGGATGCTCCCGGAGCGGCTGTGGCTGCTCATCAAGGGCCCCTTTGTCCGGTGCGGCGCGCTGTACGACACCCTGCGCGCCGAGAGAGGGGGGAAGGGCTTTGCCCGCAGCCTGCCGGTGCTCATCGGCCTGGCGGTGACGCTGCCGGTGCTGGGCATCGTGACGGCGGTGCTCATGGACGCGGACGCGGTGTTTGCCATGGTAGCCGGGGATGTGCTGGGGAAATTGGATGTGAGCTTCAGCGAGGGGCCGGTGCGGCTGATGCTGACGGTGCTCCTGACGCCCTTCTGCTTTTCCCTGCTGTACTTCGCCGCCCACACGGAGCAGAAGCCGAGGGCCGAAAGGGCCTGGGCAGGCCGGAGCCCCCTCCCGGCGGTGATGCTGCTGGGGGCGCTGGACGGGCTGTACGTCCTGTTCCTGGCGGTCCAGTCCGCCGCCCTCTTCGGTGACAAGAGCTACCTGGCCAGGGTGGGCATCTCCTACGCCGAGTACGCCCGCAGCGGCTTCTTCCAGCTGGTGGGACTGGCGGGGTTCAACGGGGCGGTGATTCTGGCGGCGGTGTGGCTGTGCCGGGAGGATAAGCGGCTCCGGGTTCTCTCCACGGCTCTGGTGGGACTGACAGCGGTGCTGCTGGTGTCCGCCGGGTGGCGGATGACGCTGTATGTCTCCGTCTACGGCCTGTCCTTCAAGCGGTGCCTCACCTACTGGGGCATGGGGATGCTGTCTGTTGCCTTGGCCCTTATTGTGCGGAAGGTCTGGCGGCGGGAATTCCGATTCTTCCGGACGGCGGCTCCCATCGCCCTGGCAGGATGGCTGCTGCTCAACTACGCCAATATCGACAACATTGCCGCCCGGTACAACGCCTGGCAGGTGGAGCGGGGGAATTTGTCCGGGAGCGCGGTGACGGCCCTTTTCTACAGCCGGCAGGGCTATGACGGGCTTTCCGCGCTGGCCGGCGCCATGGACGGGCCGGACGCCGAGGTCCTCCGGTGGGCTGGGGAGATGGCCGCGGACGACTGCGGGCGCTGGGTCACCTGGAGCGTTTCGGCGGCCCGGGCCGCCAGATTTTCCGGCTGACCGGCAGGCAAAAGAACAGAGGGGAGACGACCTTATGGCCGTCTCCCCTCTATTCTTGCCCCAAAAACAAAGTTTAGGGCCGCCCTTTTCAAAGGGCGGTGGGTCCAGGGCAAAGCCCTGGTGGGTTTGGGCGAAGCCCAACACTACTCGCCCTGGACCTCCGCTCCCGCGCCGGTATACATCCGCTCCAGCGCCAGCCGCCGTCCCCGCTCCAGGGCCAGCCGCAGCCGCTCCGCCGTCTCCGGAATCCGCAGGCGCTCGATAAGCACCGGCGAGAAGCGCCGGCCCTCCAGGGATACCGCATTCTCCGCGGCCTGGCAGAAGGTTTGGGCAGTGCCCGTAAACAGATGGGAGCTGTAAACGATGTTCTCCAGCCAGTCCAGCAGACTGATGATGTCCACCATCTGCCGCTCCGGGCAGGCCAGCCGCTGGTAGCTGTCCGGGTAGCTCCGCTCTCCGCCGCCGTACCACGCGTGGTGGCCCAGGGCGGCGGAAGCGTACCGCCGGGTGGAGGGCCGGGCGGCCAGCATCGCCTCCCCGGACACCGTGTGGAGCCGGGAGAGCTCGTACTCCTCCTCCAGCCAGTGGCGTCCGGCGTGGGCGTAGAGGCCGGTGAGGTTGAGCCTCCCCACGTCGTGGAACATCCCGCACCCCCGGGCGAAGCGCAGCACCTCCCGCCGCTTCTCCGCCGGGTCCGCGATGGCCCGGATGTCGTCTATGTCGTCAAAGAATCCCGGCTCCTCCGCCAGAAGAATCTCGCTGAACACCTCCGCCGCCTCGGTGACTGTCCGGGAGTGGAGGTAGATCTCCGGGGCGAAGCGGATGAGCAGCCTCTCAAGAAATACCCCGTAGGGCACGCTGCGGGCCGTCTCCACAAAGGTGTAGGAGAGCTGGCAGAGGTAGAGAAACAGCGTGCTGTTCTCCGCCCCGGCGGGAAAGGCTTCCATATAGGCCAGCACCCGCCGGTACAGCTCCTCCACGTAGGCCTCCCGCCCCTGAAGCAGCTCCGGGTACTGCTGAAGGTACTGGCAGTAGAAGGCCGGCAGGGAGATGGCCGCGTACATCCCCTCCAGGGAGAAGTCCCCGCTGTCCGCCCCGTCTATCAGGAGCTCCACCTTCCCCATCAGGCCGTTCAGGCTGTCCAGACCGCAGTAGTACGCAATGGCGTGGTAGTGAAAAACCGGGCGCAGCGCCGTCCGCTTCCCCTCCGCCGCAGCCCTGAGCTGCTCGTCATAGACGATGTAGACCGACTCCATGATGTCGGCCACATCCTGAGACGTCATAGTGCTCTCCCGGCTGTAGGTAATACTGGAGGCCATCAGCCGGTGGGTCTGCATGACGAACCGGTCCCAGGGGATCTCCGGGTCCATGCTCCGGTAGAAGGGGTCCCGGAAGACCTCCAGGGCGTTTTTGAGCAGACGAACCCGGGCGCTGACGGATTTGAACTGTCCCAGGGAGCGGTTGGCCAGGGAGCGGAGGATATAGTTCCGGGTATCCGGATTCTCGATCTCCCCGAAGTACTTGAGGTAGGCCGCCGCCTCCGCGAAGCACAGGCGGATCTGAGAAAAGACGGACTCCAGCACCTCCACCTCCAGCCCCACCAGCTGGCCGGACCGGGCGTGCCGCCCGATGCCCAGCCAGTAGAGCTCCCGGATCACGCCGTCCCGGTCCCGCCGCTGCCGGGCCAGGCTCAGCAGCGCCTGGTGGATGAGGCAGAAGAGGTCCGCGTCCAGCTCCTTGAGCAGCGGGGAGGCAAAGCGCCCCAACTCCTCCAGCGTCTCCCCGTCCGCGTCGGGCAGGTGGTCCAGCAGGGGGAAGAGCTCCCCCCGCAGCAGCTCCATATTCCGGTCCACCAGCGCCAGCTGCCGCGCCTCCTCCCGCTCCTGGCGGTCCAGGTAGTCCGCCAGGGTCCCGTCCTCCGGCCTGCGGCCGAGGGTGAGGGCGGCAATCTCCTGCAGATTGGCGATGTATTCCTCCTGGTATGGCCGCATACGCGCTCCTCCCTCTCTCCTCCCGCGGCGCGGTTATTTCTCCGTCCGCCCCTCCAGGCGGCTGTACAGAAGCTCCCGCAGCCGGTCCAGGTCCACCGGCTTGGCGATATGCTCGTCCATGCCCGCCTCCCGGGCCTGGCGCACATCCTCCACAAAGGCGTTGGCCGTCATGGCCGCGATGCAGACGCTCCTGGCGTCGGGCCGGTCCAGGGCCCGGATGCGCCGGGCGGCCTCGTAGCCGTCCATGACGGGCATCTGGATGTCCATGAGGATGAGGTCATACCAGCCCTCCGGCGCGGCCCGGAAGCGGTTCAGGGCCTCCTGCCCGTTTCCGGCGGTCTCCACCCTGGCCCCTGTCATGCCCAGCAGCTCCACGGCGATCTCCAGATTGAGCTCGTTGTCCTCCGCCAGCAGCACCCGGAGGCCGCTGCAGTCGATATCCCGGCTGCCGCCGGTCTCCCCGCCGCCGGCCAGCAGGTCGGAAATGGCTCCCAGAAACCGGCTGGGGAACAGGGGACAGGGGACAAAGGCGCTGATTCCCGCCCGGCCCGCCCGGTACTCCAGCCGGGCCCAGTCCTCCTCGCTCACCAGCAGGATGGGCAGCGCCTGCCCCGTGACCTCCCGCAGGTGGGAGGCCAGGTCCAGAGGCGACATATCCGACAGCTCCTGGCCCAGCAGCACGGCGCAGGGACTCCGGCCCTCCACCCGCGCCTCCGTCAGCCAGGCCACCGCCTCCATCCCCGAGGACAGGCACACCGGTACAAGGCCGCCCTCCTCCAGGTAGGCCGCCATCAGCCCCGCGGCCTCCGGCCGGTTCTCCGCCACCAGGGCGGTCCGGCCGACGGGGAGGACCGGCGCCGGCCGCTCCTGCCGGGAGACGGAGACGGGCAGCTCCACCCGGAAGCGGCTCCCCTCCCCCTCCCGGCTCTCCACGGAGATCGTCCCGCCCATCCGGTCCACCAGGCTCTTGACAATGGACATCCCCAGGCCGGTGCCCTCGATCTGGGCGACCTGGTCCTCCGCCCGCTCAAAGGGCAGAAAGATCCGCTCCAGAAAGGCCTCGCTCATGCCGATGCCGTTGTCCTCGCACAGAAAGTGCAGGCGCGCGCACCCCTCCGCCGGGGGGTCCTGGGCGAAGCGGACCCGGATGGCGCCGCCGGCCGGGGTGTACTTTACGGCGTTGTTGATGATGTTCACCAGAATCTGCCGCAGCCGCAGGGGGTCCCCTGTCAGGCGCTCCGCCGTGACGGGACCGATCTCCAGCTTCAGCTCCTGGCTTTTCTGCTGGGCCTGGGGCCGGACAATGACCGCGATGTCGTGGACCAGGTCCGCCAGGGAGAACTCCTCATCCCCCAGGACCAGCCGGCCGCTGTCAATGCGGGAGATGTCCAGCACATTGTTGACCAGGCTCATCATGTGGACGGAGGCGGTGCGCACCTTGTCCAGGCAGTCCCGGACCCTGGGCTTTTCGTCAATATGGCTGAGGGCGATGGCCGTCATGCCCATAATGGCGTTCATGGGGGTGCGGATGTCGTGGGACATATTGGAGAGGAACCGGCTCTTCGCCTGGTTGACCTCCTCCGACGACGCCAGAGCGGCCTCCAGCGCCCTGTTTTTCGCCTCCAGCGCCTCAATCCGACTCAGGGCCTCCTCCAGCGTCAGCCCGCTCTTTTTCACTCGCTCCATTGTCAGCCCCCGTCCCGCGCCCCGCGCCGCCGCCGGGGCCGCATCGTTTTCTATCTGAATGGACAGTATAGCATATTCTGCCGCGGATTTCCACCGTTTTCCGGGAAAACCTTCAATTCGCAGAGGAATGCCTGGAAAAGAGGAAATCTTTGCAGGGGCGGATGATATCCGCCCCTGCAAACGCTGCTTTGCGAATTGAAGCAGGAAAGCTTCCGTTCACGGCGAAGGGGAGGCGGCCTAAAAAGGCCGCCTCCCTCTCATCGCTCAGGACGCCATCTGCTTTGCCAGATAGAAAAGCGTGCTGACCGCCGTGCCTGTGGCGCCGCGGCCCTGGTGCTGCCAGACCGGCTTGGCGACATCTGCGGTGCCCGCGATGTCCAGGTGCAGCCAGGGCAGACCCTCGGTGAAGTGCTGC
Source organism: Oscillospiraceae bacterium (assembly GCA_022795905.1). Lineage (GTDB taxonomy): Bacteria > Bacillota > Clostridia > Oscillospirales > Oscillospiraceae > Pelethomonas. Next base: position 14,729 of record JAAWHO010000002.1, on the reverse strand, counting down.
AGGAACAGCCCCGCCGTCACGGAGCCGCAGCCCTCCTTGCTGGTATTGCGCAGGTCCCCTAGGTCGCTTTCGATGAGCTGCTCGTACTCCCGGTAGCCCGGCATCCGCCAGAATTTCTCCCCTGACAGCGCCGCCGCCTGCTCCAGGCAGCCGTACCACCCGTCGTCATTGGCCATCACGCCGGAGGCCACCTGGCCCAGCATGGCCGCGATGGCGCCGGTGAGGGTGGCTATATCCACTAAACGCGTACACTTCTCCTCCCGGACGGCCCAGGTCAGGCCGTCGGCCAGGATCAGCCGGCCCTCGGCATCGGTGTTCAGAATCTCGATGGTTTTGCCGGAGAAGGAGCGGATCAGATCCCCCGGCACGGCGCTCTCCGGCGAGATGCGGTTCTCGCAGCAGGGCGCCACGGCGGTCACGTTCACCCGCGCGCCGCAGGCGGCCAGGGCGCGCACCGCCGCCGCCGCGGCAGCGCCGCCGGCCATGTCCCCCTTGATGCCCGCCATGACGGAGGGGGACTTGAGACTGTACCCGCCGGTGTCCACGGCCACGCCCTTGCCGACAAAACCCAGCCGCTCCGGGGACTCCGGCGCGCCGTTGTAGCGCAGCACCGCCAGCATGGGGGGATGGCCGCTGCTGTTCCCCACGGTCAGCAGACCGCCCAGGCCCTTCTCCTCCAGCTCGCTGACGCCGTACAGCCTGGTCTCCACGGGCAGGCCCTCCACCAGCGCCGCCAGGGCCCTGGCCAGCCCGTCGGAGGGCAGCAGGTTGGCGGGACGGTTGACCAGGTTCCGGACCTCCATCACAGAGCGGGCCAGCTCCACGGCGGCCCGCAGGTCCTCGTCCGTCCAGCCGGCGCCCCCGGCATAGCAGACCATGTCCGGCTCCCACTGGTCCGTGAGGGTAAAATGCTTCCGGTACGCGCCGCCATAGACGCCCTCCACCGCCGCGCACAGGCCCGGCAGTCCCAGCTCCCCGGCGGCGGTCAGATCAAACAGACAGCTCTTGAAGTCCTGCTCCATGGCCGCCTTTACGGCCCTGCCGTAGACCTCCTTGCAGGCCAGGGGCGTCCACTCCTCCCCGCGGCAGACCGTGATGACCGCCGGGCTGTTCTCCCCGGCCTGTTGACGGACCCTGAGGTAGGGCCCGTCAACAGGCCGGATCTCCGCCTCAACAGCCTCTTGCTGATATCGTTTCAAGTGGTTTCCTCCTTTTCCCGCCGCCTCGCTGGCGGCATCCGCGGACAGTATAGCCCAAAACTGTCCGTGTATCAACGCCACAACTGAAAAATATCAACCAAAAAACCGCGCCGCCGGCCGCCTGCGCCTATGGCAAAATAGACAGAGCCCGGGTTCCCGCCGACAGGGCTCAGGCCATCTTGGACACCGCCACGAACACGTTGGAGATCTCGTACCAGCCAGCGAAGTCCACACTCCCGGTCTGGGGCAGGTGGAAGATCCTCTGGAACTCCGTCACGGCCTCCTCCGTGGCCGGGCCGTAGGCCCCGTCCGCCGGGATTTTGGGGATGGCGGGGTAGTTCTGGGCGATGCGGTTGAGCTGCTCCTGGACGGTGCGCACCGCCTCCCCCTCGCTGCCCCGGGAGAGGACCTTGCCGCCGTAGGACATGGGCACGCCCTCCACCTTCTCGGCGCTTTTGAGATAGATGTCCGAGCCGTAGTATTTCCGCAGGATGCTCACCGCGTCCCACCCCTGCTCCCCCAGCGCCTGGGAGCCCCACTGGCTCAGCCCGCCGCACTGGGTCCGCCGCCCGTCGCAGTACTGGGTGAAGAGGGGCTGGGAGATCCCCTCCCGGGTGATGTAGGTGGTGAAGAGATCGTCCACCACGGCGCCGATCTCCTCAAAGATCGTTCGGCCGTGGAAGTAGGACTGGTCGAAGGCGGTGGAGCTGGTCACGGTGAACGGGTAGCCCTTCCCCCGGTACCACTCGGTGTAGACCCGGTTGAGGGTAAAGGAGAGAATGGCCAGGACATTGGCCCGGATGGCCTCGGTGCGCCAGGTGGAGTAGATCTCGCTGCAGGCCACGTTTTTGATGTAGTCCTTGAACCGCACCCAGTAGTCGGCGGCGGAGGCGTCCTCGGGCCGCCCGTCGTGGACCACAATGAACTCGGGAATCACCGGCTCCGGCAGCACCACAAGCCCCTCTGGCTCCGGCAGGGGCTTGACCTCCTCCTCCGGCTCCCGGGCGGAGGGCTCCCCCCAGAGGGCGTGGGGCGGGAGGAGCACATTGCGGACGTTGAAGCCGCCGGGGGCGGCTCTTAGAAGCTCCGCCCGCTGGACGGCGCGGCCCGCCGGCAGCAGCTCCACGCCGCCGATGTGGAGCGTCTGCCAGCCCCCGGCGGAGACGGTGACGTTGTAGACGGCGTAGGGCCGCTGGGCGGCCTCCCCCTCCACCACCGACCACTCCATGGGCGGCGCGGGCAGCTCCACAAAGGGCGTCTGGCCGGATTCGTCCGTGACGGCCTCCTCCAGGACCTTGCCGGTCTGGGGGTCACTGATGCGGACCTGCGCGCCGGGGACGGGGGACTCCCCCTCTGTCACAAAGATTTGCAGATTGCCTCTGTCCAGGTAGTTTGGATTCATAACGGCAGTCCTCCTTTCCGTATACTATCCTATGCGGGCGGGGCCGGTCCGGCTCCGCCCAGCCGCAAGAGGACGGGAGGCCGATATGGAGTACATCATCAAGTATACAGGCGATATCCTCTCCCTGGACTACCCCACCGAGCTGCTGGACGCGCAGTTTGCCATCATGGAGCTGGGGGAGCAGTCCGCGGAGGGGCTGCTGGCGCACCGCCAGGTGACCTGCTTTGAGCCGGCCAGACGGCTGAGCTGCTTCGTGGACCGGAGCATGGAGGCGGCCTGCGTCCCGCCGGTCCAGCGGGAGACCGGGCTGGGGCTGACGGGGGAGGGGGTGCTCATCGGATTTGTGGACTCAGGGCTGGACCTGACCCACCCGGAGTTCCAGCGGGAGGACGGGAGCAGCCGGGTAGCCGCCCTCTGGGACATGACGGCGGAGGGGACGCCGCCGGAGGGCTTCCGCCAGGGGGCGGTGTTCTCCGGGGCGGAGATCGCCGCCGGGCTGGTCTCCTCTGCGGACCAGTCCGGCCACGGCACCGCCGTGGCCGCCATCGCCGCAGGGAGGAGCGGCGTGGCCCCCGGCGCGTCCATCGCGGCGGTGAAGCTGGCCAGCTCCCGGACCACGGACGTCATGCGGGCCGTCAAGTTCCTGCTGGACCAGGCGGAGGAGCGGGGGATGCCCTGCGTCGTCAACCTCAGCTACGGCACCAACTGCGGCTCCCACTGGGGACATACCCTCTTTGAGTCCTACATCGACCAGTCCGCCCAACGGGGGAGGAGCGTAGTGGTCTGCGCCGCCGGAAACGAGGGCAGCGGCGCCCACCACTTCCAGGGGCGGCTGACGGAGGGGGGCGCCGTGGACGCGGAGTTCACCGTCTCCACCCGGCGGGAGCAGGTCTGTCTGTCCCTGTGGAAGAGCTTCGCCGACGAGGCGGCCTTTGAGCTGGTCCTGCCCAGCGGGCAGAGCACCGGGCCGCTGACGGAGGGGGCCCGGTCCCTCCGCTTCGGGGCCGTCCGGGTGTCGGTGCTCTACGGCGTCCCCACCCACTACAGCACCTCCCAGGAGGTGCTGATGCTCCTGGAGGCCCCCGCCGGGGGGCTGGACGGCCTGTGGAGGCTGCGCTGCCACGGGCGGCGGGTCTCCGACGGGCGCTTCAACGTCTGGCTGCCCACCATGGAGGAGGTCACCGACCGCACCGCCTTTCTCCAGCCGGAGCCGGACCTGACCATCACCCTCCCGGCCACGGCCCTCTACCCCATCTCCGTGGGGGGCTTCCGGCCGGACACGGAGACCATCAGCCCCTTCTCCGGGCGGGGCGTCCAGGACTGTGCGGGCCGGTCCCTGCTGGACATCACGGCCCCGGCGGAGGGCGTCCGCTCCGCCAGGGCCGGGGGCGGCTACGACGTGTTCACCGGCACCAGCATGGCCGCCCCCTTCGTCTCCGGGGCGGCGGCGCTGATGATGGAGTGGGGCATCGTCCAGGGAAACGACCTGCTGCTCTACAACCAGCGGGTGAAGGCGTTTCTGTGCAAGGGCGCGGTCCGCAGCCCCTTCATGGCCTATCCCAACCCCCAGTGGGGCTACGGGCGGCTGAACCTGTGCGGAACGATGAACGAGCTGGTCAACCAGCTGGAAAGGGGGCTCTGATATGCGCCTGTCGCCGGAGATGCTGACATTCATCCACGCGCCGGACACCGTGGACTTCGTCACCCGGGCCACCGACGCCTTTTTCGACTATGCCCACAGTTCCGACGAGGTGGTGGTGGGGCAGCTGCTCTCGGGGCGCTATGTCCTGGGGTATGTGAAGGCGGAAAATTTCCACCGGCTGGAGGAGGCGCTGGGCGCGGCCTTCGTCAGCTCGGCCTCCGTGGTCCTGGGGCTGCTGGACCGGCCGGCCCTGGAGGCGTCGGGGGTCTCCCAGGTCCACAGCCAGCCCTACCTGAGCCTGAAGGGCCGGGGCGTGCTGCTGGGCTTTGTGGATACCGGCATCGACTACACCCAGGATATCTTCCGCTACGCCGACGGCAGCAGCCGGATCCAGTACATCTATGACCAGACTGCCGAGGGGGACCCACCCCCCGGCTTCCTCCTGGGCCGGGAGTACAGCAAGGCGGAGCTCGACGCGGCCCTGGCCTCGGAGGACCCCTACTCCCTGGTGCCGGCGCGGGACGAGTCGGGCCACGGCACCTTTCTGGCCTCGGTGGCCGCCGGGAAGCAGACGGAGGACTTCTCCGGCGTGGCCCCGGATGCGGAGATCATCGCCGTGAAGCTGAAAAAGGCCCGGCCCTTTTACCGGGAGAAGTACTGCGTCCCGGCGGACCAGGAGTACGCCTATGAGTCCAGCGCGGTCATGCTGGGGGTGGAGTACATCCTCCGCAAGGCCCGGGAGCTGGGCCGCCCGGTGGCCATCTGCATCGGCCTGGGCACCAACGCCGGGAGCCACAACGGGTACAGTGTCTTTGAGGAGTACCTGGGGGGCGTGTCCATCCAGAAGGGGGTGTGCCTGTGCGCGGCGGCGGGCAACGAGGCGGAGGCCCGGCACCACACCAGCGGCGTCCTTCAGCCCGGGGAGAAGCCGGCGCAGATCGACCTGAAGGCGGGTGAGAACGCGGGGGACGTGTACCTGGCGGTTTGGAACACCGTGGCAGACCGGATCTCCCTGTCGGTGCGCTCCCCCTCCGGGGAGCTGGTGGGCCGGGTGCCCGCCCGGCCCGGGGCGTCCCCCGCAGCCGACGTAAAGCTGGTGCTGGAGGCGGCCCGGGTGCAGATTGAATACCACTTCCCGGTGGAGGGCAGCGGGGGGCAGCTGTCGGTCATCCGGATTCTGGGGATCACGCCGGGGGTGTGGACCATCCAGCTCCACGGGGACATCGTGCTCAACGGACAGTACCAGGTGTGGCTGCCCATGACGGGCTTTGTCTCGCCTACGGTGGAGTTCCTGGCGGCCACGCCGGAATGTACCATCACCAGCCCCGCCTCCGCCGTGGGGCTCATCTGCTGCGGGGCCTACGACAGCGCGGGGAAGAGCCTGTACGCCAAGTCCTCCCGGGGCCCGGCCTGGGACGGCCGGATGCTGCCGGACCTGGTGGCCCCCGGCGTGGGAGTCCGGGGTATCTACCCCTACGGCCCCGGCCTCATGAGCGGCACCAGCGCGGCGGCGGCGGTGCTGGCGGGCATCTGCGCCCTCCTGCTCCAGTGGGGCGTTCGGGAGGGCAACGACCCGTCCATGGGGACATATCAGGTCCGGGCCTACCTCATCCGGGGCTGCCTCCGCCGGGACGACATGAGTTACCCCAACAACCAGTGGGGCTACGGCTCCGTGCAGCTGATGCGGAGCTTCCACCTGATGCGGGAGCTGTGAGAGGCCTCCTTGATTTGACTTTTTTCCCACCCTGTGTTATGCTCTACCCATTACAGGGAGGAGGACGGTACCATGTCCATCGAAAACACACAAACAGCGGAGAACCTGCGCAGGGCCCTGGCCGGGGAGTCCATCGCCCGGAACAAGTATACCTATTTCGCCCAGGCCGCCCGGGCCTGCGGCGACGAGGAGATCGCCGCCGCCTTTGAGCAGATGGCCCGGAACGAAATGATCCACGCCAGATTCTGGTTCGAGCAGCTCTTCGGCAAGCCCTCCGACACCCGGGAGTGCCTTGCGCAGGCCGCCCGGGGCGAGTACGACGAGTGGCACAATATGTACCCGGAGTTCGCCCGCCAGGCCCGGGAGGACGGGCTGGAGGAGCTGGCGGTTATGTTTGAAAAGGTGGCCGCTATCGAGCGCAGCCACGAAAATCGCTTCATGACCCTGCTCGCGCAGCTGAACAGGGCCGGCAGCGCCCCCGTACACGCCGAGGAGCAGGAGCCCGCCCCCAAGCAGAAAAAGGAGGGCTACCGCTGCCAGTTCTGCGGCGCTGTGTTTGAGCAGCGTCCCGACGTGTGCGACACCTGCGGGGCCATCGGGGCCTTCGACTACGTGGAGTACTGCGAGTAAGCGGCTGACAGAGGCGGCCTCTCCGGCCAAACCACCTGCCCCGCGGCCACAGGCCGCGGGGCAGGTGGTTTTCTGAAGTATCCTGCCGGAGGCGCCCGTCATGCGCCGGAGGGCTCTCCCGGGCCCGCTCCCTTTTCCGACGGAGGGCCTTCCCGGCCGCTCCGGTCCTGCGGGCCGCCCTGCATACCGCCGCTTTCAGGGGGCTCGCCGTCGGGGGGAGCCGCGAAGTCCCCGTCCCCTGCCGGCAGGCCGTCCCTGCCGCCCCGGGGCGCGCCGCCCATTGCATCGTCTGGCCTGCCGCCCATGCTCCCGCCGGGCCGTCCGCCCATACCGAGGCTCCCATAGGTGGTAACATAGTCTGTCAGCGTCAGCTCCGCCAGCTCCGTGCCGCCGGAATAGACGCCGCCGGAGCAGAGGCCGTCAGCGGACTCGCCGCTGTAATCGCCGCCATAGGAGACGGTGCAGGCGCCTCCCCCCGCAAGCTCCGGGGAGGAATACACGATGCAGCTCCCGTCAACCGGCAGCTGAAAGACAATCCTCTGCCCATCGCCCTCCAGGCTCATGAGAGTCCCGGCGGGCAGGACCCCGCCTGTCCCCAGGGCGACCGTATACTGCTCCGCCCGGTCGGGGACCCGGGACATTCCGCCGCTGTCCACCGCCAGCAGCGTGCCGCCGGTGAGGGCAAAGGAGCCGTCGGAATCCAGGGCGCCGTCGCCTTGGCCGGTGCTGCACACAATGGCGGTGCCGCCGGACATGGTGATCGACCCGTTGGAGTCCAGCCCGTCGCCGCCGGCTTTCACCACCAGATACCCGCCGGATATCTCCATAAACGCGTCGGAGCTTCCGCCGAAGGCGTTCCCCCGGCCAAAGCCGCCGAAGCCGCTGCCGTCCGCGCCCCCCGCCGCGTTTACCCCGTCGTCAGAGGACACAATGCGGATGGTTCCGCCGGATATCGTCACGGAGGTGCCCTCCAGGCCTTCGTAGGAGGTCAGAATGTCGAGCTCCCCGCCGGAGACCGCCAGGGCCTCATCGGCATGGAGGGCGTCGTCTCCGGTGGAAATGACATAGCTGCCGCCGGTCACCGTCACGTCCCCGTTGGAGTGGACCGCGTCGTCGGAGCAGTCCAGGGTGTAGGTCCCGCCGGTCAGGGTCAGCGACGTTCCCGCCTTGAGGCCCTTGGCGCTGATATCATCGGTGGGCTGGACGCCGCTGCCGCCGCCGGAGGTAATCGTATAGCTGCCATCGGACATGGCCAGGGCGGTTTCCGCCTGGATGCCGTCCTCCCCGGCGGTCAGCTCCAGCACGGTGTTGGACACGCTGACCCAGCCCGGGGTCCCGTCCGTGTCGTTGGTGGAGCGGATGGCGTCGCCGCCGCAGGACACGGTGACAGACGCGCTGTCAATGGTGTTGGAGTCCCTGCCGTTGATGCCGTTGTTGACCGCGGTGACCGAGATGCGGCTGTCGTAAATCTGAAGGGTATCCTTGCTGGTGATGCCGTTGTCGAAGTTGGCCGTCACCGTCAGGCTCCCCGCGCCCTCAATGACCAGGTCCGCCTTGCTGTACAGGCAGGCGTTGGGCTCCTCGTCCGCCGCCGAGGAGTATTCGTCGGCGTAGGTGTAGCTTGTGCCGTCCGCCAGGGCGTTTTCCGTCCCCTCCGCCAGGTGCACGGCGGCTGTGCCGGCCTTATAGATGTACAGAGGGCTGCCGTAAGAGCAGGTGATGTCCGCGCCGCTGAGCGCCACCGTCACGTCCTCCTCGGGGGCGTTGACGATGATGCGGCCGTCCGTCAGGGAGCCGCTGACCGCGTAGGTGCCGGCGGCGGTGATGGTGACGACGCCGCCCTCTGCCGACGCGCCCGCGCCCTCTATGGAAGCGCCGCTGCCGGAGAGAGTGATGACTGTGGCCCCCGCCAGGTCCAGGCCGGCGGGAGTCCGCGCCTCCGTTTCGGCGGCGCCCGAGAGCTCCGCCGGCGTCTCTCCGGAAGTGCCGCGGATGCCCTCCGTCTCGGCGCTCTCCGCCCCGCAGGCGGAGAGCAGCATGGCCGCGCAGAGGAGCGGCACGGTCCATCGCTTGGGATATTTCATATGGAAAACCTCCTTGTGGCTTTTTGTCCCGTGGACTGCGCTATTTATATCCGGCAAACCTAAAGGGCACCTAAAGGCGGGGGACGGCTCCGGGGAGTTTACAAAATATTCACGCCCTCGGGCCGGATCTTTAGCTTCCCTTTAGGAAGAGCCTGTATGCTGTCCCAAGAAAACAGCAAGGGGGTTCATTTATGGCTGGAAAAATGCAGTTCTGCTTCAAGCGCTATGAAAAAAAGTATATGCTGACGCCGGAGCAGTTTGCGGGAATGCTGAAAGGGATGGAGCGCCATATGCGTGCCGACGAGTTTGGCCGCTACACCATCTGCAACGTCTATTACGATACAGACGACTACCGGCTTATCCGGGCGTCGCTGGAGAAGCCGATCTATAAGGAAAAGCTGCGGGTGCGCAGCTACGGTGTGCCGGAGGACCGGAGCGACGTCTTTGTAGAGCTGAAAAAGAAGTATGACAGCATCGTCTATAAGCGCCGCACGGTTATGACGGCTGCCGGCGCGGCCTCCTACCTCCACGAGGGAGCCGCGCCGGCCCGGGAGGACCAGATCTGCCGGGAGATCGACTGGTTCATGCACACCTACCGCCCGTCGCCTAAGGTGTACATCGCCTACGACCGGATCGCCTTCGCGGGGCTGGAGAACCCGGAGCTGCGGGTCACCTTCGATACGAACCTGCGGTGGCGGGACCGGGAGCTGGACCTGCGCGCCGGCGATTACGGGGAGCCGATCCTCTCCTCCGACCGGATCCTCATGGAGATCAAGATCCCCGGCACCGCTCCCGTCTGGCTGGCTCATCTGCTCAGCGAGCTGGGCGCGTTCCACACGTCCTTCTCCAAGTACGGCGCCTGGTACACGCGGAATATCCTGTCCCGGGTCCTGCCCGGAGCTGCCCGGAAGGAGGTCCCCGCCTGTGCTTGATTCGATTATTGCCGGAACGGAAATTACCATCAGCGCGTTCTTTATCTGTACTGCGGCCTCCCTGCTGCTGGGGCTGGGGATCGCCATGCTGTGTATGTACAGGAGCAGTTATACCCAGAGCTTTGCCGTCACCCTGGCCATGCTCCCGGCGGTGGTGCAGGTCATCATCATGCTGGTCAACGGGAACATCGGCACCGGCGTGGCCGTGGCGGGGGCCTTCGGCCTGGTCCGGTTCCGCTCCACCCCGGGCACCGCCAGGGAGATCGGCATGATCTTCCTGTGCATGACCATCGGCCTGGCCACCGGCATGGGGTATGTGCTGCTGGCGGCCCTGTTTTTCGCCGTGATGGCCGTATTTATTGTGACCCTCTCCCGGCTGCGCTTCGGCGGAGGCGACGAGAACGAGCGGGAGCTGAAGATCACCATCCCGGAGAACCTGGACTACGAGGGCCTTTTTGACGACCTGTTCCAGCTGTATACCCGCTCCGCCCGGCTGGACCGGGTCAAGACCAGCAGCATGGGCACCCTCTACGAGCTGGAGTACCGGGTGGTCCTCAAGGACATCGGAGCTGTCAAGGCGTTTCTGGACGAGCTGCGCTGCCGGAACGGGAATCTGAATATCGTCTGCGGCAGGATCGCCTCCAGGGAGGCGCTCTAGCCCGCGGGGGCAGACGCCGGAAAACAGTTGCGGTTCTCCGGCGTCTGCCTTATAATACCCATATGAAACGGAGGAGATCAATTTGCGCCTTTTAATTGCGGAGGACGATCTGGACCTGGCGGAGGCTCTGACCGTGTTCCTGGAGAAGAATCAGTATACCGTGGAGGCGGTCCACGACGGGAGGACGGCCCTGGATTACGCCGGCACGGGCGGCTATGACGCCATTATCCTGGATATTATGATGCCCAAGCTGGACGGTCTCCAGGTGCTGACCCGGCTGCGGGAGGGCGGCGTCTCCACGCCCGTCATGCTGCTGACGGCAAGAGGGGAGAAGGACGACCGGGTGGCGGGATTCAACTCCGGCGCGGATGACTACCTGCCCAAGCCCTTTGCTCCAGATGAACTGCTGGCCCGGGTGCGGGCCATGCTGCGGCGGACAGAGGACTACAAGCCTGCGGTGCTCCGCTTCGGCGGCCTGGAGCTGGACTGCGGGACAGGCGCCCTCCGGTGCGGGGAGCGGACGGAGCGGCTCAGCGCCCGGGAGTTCCAGGTTATGGAGCTGTTCATGCGCTCCCCCAGGGTGATCCTCTCGGCGGAGCGAATTATGGAGCGGGTGTGGGGCTGGGACGCAGAGGCGGAGATCAACGTGGTGTGGGTCCACATCTCCAATTTGCGCAAGAAGCTGGCCGGCGTGGGGGCCTCCGCCGTCATCCGCGCCAGCCGGGGGCTGGGGTACTCCCTGGAGGACGCGGGATGATCAACAGACTGCGCCGCCAGTTTATCGTCATTGCCATGATCTCCGTCACCCTGGTGGTGCTTCTGATGGCCCTGTCCATCAACGTGTTCAATTTCCTGTCCACGGACCAGACCCTGGGGGACACCCTGCGGATGATCTGCGACAACCAGGGCATGATCCCCCAGTTCCCCGGCGGGAGGCCGGGGCAGCCGCCCCGGGGGCAGTTCACGCCGGAGACGCCCTATTCCACCCGGTACTTCGTGCTGTACTACAGCGGAGACGGCACGCTGGATATGGCCGATATGCGGCATATCGCCGCTGTCACGGAGGAAGACACGGGCCGCTTCCTGGCCGCCGCCTTGGGCCGGGGGGAGGGTATGGGGTACAGGGAGCAGTACAAATATTATGTAATCCGCGCTGGGGAGGACCGATATATGGCCGTCTTTCTGGACTGCCAGCGGGAGCTGCATTCCATGCGGACCTTCGCGGTTATCTCCCTTTTGGTGGCGGCGGCCTGCGTGGCCCTGGTCTATCTCCTGATTTGGTTCTTCTCCAAAAAGGCCATCGAGCCCACCGTGAGGAGCGTGGAAAAGCAAAAGCAGTTTATTACAGACGCCAGCCATGAGCTGAAAACGCCGCTGACAGTCATCGCCACCAGCCTGAAGGTACTGGAGATGGAGGTGGGGGAGCAGAAGTGGATCGGCAAGGCCCAGGCCCAGACGGAGAAACTGTCGGAGCTGGTGAACGATCTGGTCACGCTGGCCCGGCTGGACGAGGAGAAGCCGCCTGCACGGTTTGCCAGATTCGATATCAGCGGCGTGGTGACGGAGACGGCGGAGTCCTTCCGGGACTTTGCCGCCGTCAGGGGGCACGCGCTGGAGGCGGACGCCGCCCCCGGCCTCTCCTGCTGCGGAGATGAGTACGCAATCCGGCAGCTGGTGTCGGTTCTGCTGGACAACGCCGTCAAATATGCCGACGAGGGCAGTGTGATCCATCTTGCGCTGGAGAAGTCGAAAAAGGGGCCGGTGCTCATAGTGTCCAATCCCTGTGCCGGGCTGGACACGGCGGAGCTGGACAGGCTTTTTGACCGCTTCTACCGGCCGGACCGCTCCCGGTCCAAGCAGACCGGGGGCTTCGGTGTGGGGCTGTCCATCGTCAGGGGGATTGTGGAGGCCCATAAGGGGACTATCCGGGCGGAGTGTCCGGCGGAGGGCGTGATCCAATTTGTGGCAGTGCTGCGGGAGTGACGGGAGGGGAGCCCCCGGGAGGGGGCTCCCTGGCGCCGCAGCTGCACTGTACGCCAATAAATACGCAGAAAATATTTCAAATTGGGGCTTGACATTTGATGCGGACTATCGTATAATAACTATTACTGTGAGGCTCCGGTGTTTAAGACAGCAGAACAGGTCAAAAAAGATAAAAAGTTTTTCTTGACATTTTTTGAGGCCTGTGCTATAATAAGCAATGTTGAGCAGGAAAGCAGAAATTGAATATGGGGGTATAGCTCAGCTGGGAGCCCAGCACAGTCGTTAAACCACCCCCGCAAAAACTTAATACTCACTCTCTTCCACACATGGGGGTATAGCTCAGCTGGGAGAGCGCTTGAATGGCATTCAAGAGGTCAGCGGTTCGATCCCGCTTATCTCCACCATCACTGAGAGAGTGAAACAGAAATCTCGCTTCTTCGGAAGTGAGATTTTTGTTTTATGCTGCAACTGTCACATCCATTCCGAGACTGAACTGCTCCAGGTCGATATTGAAGTCGATATGCAGTTTGTAGTCCCGACAGACTTCTACCCGCTTAATCAGGCAGTTGACAATCATTTTTTTCGCTTCCAGGTTTGCTTGGTCGTACATATCCGCCCAGGAGATGATGTCATCATACTGTGCGTTGAGGGCATTTAGGACAGCTTGTCCCTCATTGTAGGCAGTCTGAGCGGTGGTAAGCTGTTTTTGCAGCGCGGCGGCTTTAGCCTCAGCCTCAGATACCATGCCGCTCAACAGTTCCTTGGAAAAGGTACTCTCGCCTCGCAGGACCTGGATGATTTCTGCTTTCAGCATATCCAATTCTGCGGCGGCTTTCGCGTGTTCAGCCCGGATGGACTGGAGCAGCAGCTTCCGCTCCTCCATTTTATCCCGATACCGGGCATTGACGATTTCACTCTTGGGAACGGATTTCATCCGCTCAAAGATTTGCCGTATTACTTTGTCGATGATACCATCCAGGATATGGGCTGTGTAGCCGGTCTGTCCATCACACTCCGTCTGCTTGCGGGTCTTGCCATAGCAGATATAGCGGACACGCTTCACGACCCGGTTCGGGTCCTCTGCGCAGGGATAGGCTTTTCCATTAGTCGTAAGTGCCAGCCGCGCCCCGCAGTGGCCACAGAATACATTGCCCGACAAAAGGGACTGTCCACCGATGTTCCGGGGGACGGTCCTGTCCTGTTCAGCGGCATTGGCACGAGACGTGCGGATACGCTGTGCGGAATCGAACATTTCCTGTGAAATCAGTTGTAGATACGGCAGCACCTGGGAACGGCTCTCGCCACTGCGCAGAACACCAGTATAGGTCAAGTTGCAGATGATACCCCGAATGGTGGCGTGATGCCAGTTCTTGCCCGTCCTGGCTCGGTAGCCCAGACGGTTCAAGTAGGTGGCGATCCGCTGTGCTCCAAAGCCCTCGTTGACGTATTTCTCAAAGATGATACGCACAACAGCGGCCTCGGCCTCATTCACCGCTAACTCGTACAGTTCATGCTTACGCTTATTCATCCGCCCGTTTTTTACGAGATCGTAGCCATAGGGAGCCATTCCCCCCTTAAAGCCGCCGTCCTCTACCAACTGACCCAGGGCCGTTTTGGTGCGGATAGAGGTCTTTTCGCTCTCACCGTCAGCCTGCCAGAAGCGGATGTAATTGGTGAGCTTGTCGGTATGATTGTCAAACCTCTGCTCCCCCTCCTGTGTGCTCCAAACCTGTACGCCGTTCTTGACGAACCACTCCACTACAAAGGGGGTCTCGTCTGCGATACGGCCAATGCGGTCAAACATGAACACCAGCAGGATGTCGAACTTCCCCTGGCGGGCGTGTTCCTTGATGATTTGGAGCTTGTCCCGGTTCTCAGCTCTGACCTTATGGCCGGACACGCCATCTTCCTGTTCCTCGTGAATAATGGTCCAGCCCTTTTCCTCCGCGAAGCGGTGGCAGGCTTTTCTCTGCATAGGGATGTCAGCCTGGCTCTTGTCGTTGTAGTCCACCTGCTTGTCGGTGGACACTCTGTAAAGGCAATAAACACGGTTTTCCATGCACTGATCCGTCCTTTCATTCATATAATCTCTGGGACAAAAGACGTAATCAATGCGCAGGAGAGATAGATTGTCAAGGTACACGAGGAATGACCCCGCTATCAGTATCTCTCAATTCCCGTTAAATTGCAAGGATGCCGCTGGTCTGCGGCTTGGATGAGTTGGCGATGAAAGACGCCAAGAGAATCTGCTTGACCTGATTGATTACGACAGTGTTGGGAGTATCGTTAAAGCTGATGGATATTTCATGCCCATCAACGCAAATCGTTTTTTTAGATTGATTACTATTCACAGAATACCTCCTGTGTAAAAGCTATCCATAAAGACCAGCCGCGCCGGAAAATGCCGGTGCCGCACGACATAGAGCGGCGGTGCTCCGGCGCGGCTGGTTTGTCCTGTTTCGATGCTTTTTCGCCGTATTTGCCA
>JAAWHO010000091.1 GCA_022795905.1 Oscillospiraceae bacterium | reverse complement strand
CTGCTCATGAGCTGCTCCCTGAGCCAGAAGCTGGCCCCCCAGACGCCCCTGCGCCACCGGATGCTGGTGGCCTACGACGTCACCGACGAGATTTTCGGCATCTCCATCGCCGTCCCCGGGCGGCTGAACCCCTGGTATACATACGGGGCCGTGTCGGTGGCGATCCCCGGCTGGGGGCTGGGGACGTTCCTGGGGGTCGTGGTGGGCAACGCCCTCCCGGCGCGGCTGGTGAGCGCCCTGAGCGTAGGACTCTATGGGATGTTCATTGCCATTATCGTCCCTCCGGCCCGGAAGAGCCGGCTTATCGCTGGGCTGGTGCTCATCAGCTTCGCCGCCAGCTTCGTTGCCGGCAGCTGGAGCCTGCTGGCGGAGATCTCCTCCGGGGTGAAAACGATTATTCTGACGGTGGCGATCTCCCTGGCTGCCGCCGTGCTGTTCCCGGTGAAGGACGAAAAGGAGGAGGCCCAGGCATGAATATCTGGATTTACATACTGGTTTCCGCCGGGGTGTCCTACCTCATCCGGGTGACGCCCCTGGTGCTTATCCGCCGGGAGATTACGAACCGGACTCTGCGCTCGTTCCTGTACTATGTGCCCTATGTGACGCTGTCGGTGATGACCTTCCCGGCCATTGTGGAGGCAACCCAGAGCCCCATTGCCGGGACGCTGGCTCTGCTGGCGGGAGGCGCGCTGGCCTGGCGGGGCGGGACGCTGCTCCAGGTGGCTTTGGCGTGCTGCGGGGTCGTTTTTGTGGCTGAGATGCTTCTGGTTTAGCGGCTTCCGGGAGAGAATAGGGTCACGACGCTTATTGGAATATTCCAAAAATACGAATAAACCGGCACTCCGGCTTATGCAGAGTGCCGGTTTATTCCCGTTTATTCCTTCGCTGTTGACATCCGCCCTGCCAGCTCCAGGAGGCGGTCCAGGGAGGCGTTGGCGCCCGTGGCCGCGGAGGAGGGCGGCGTCATAATGCCCTGCTCAAAGGCGGCGGTGCTGGAGGCCAGCTGGTGGCGCAGTCGCCGGAAATACTCCACATAGAACCCCACCCGGTCCCGCCACAGCGCCGTGGCCGCGTCGGTGGCGCAGGCCACGCCCATGTGGTTCCCCAAGCGCAGCAGCACCCCGTCCACGAAGCGGATCTTCTCCTCCAGGGGCATTTTTTCCAGGCCGGCCTCCGCCATGGTCTCGTGGATGCGGAACGCGCCGAAGCGGTCGATGTTGTCCGCGTCCCCGACGGTCAGGGCGAAGGCGGTCTTTTCCCCCGGAAAGTCCGCCCGGCCGTCCACATGGATGGCGATGCCGTAACAGATCTCCTCCGCGGCCTCCGTGCCCAGGCCCAGCTCCGTCAGGAAGGGCCGGGCGATCCGGGCGGAGGCCCGGCCGTGGTCCAGCCACTCCTCCTCGGTTTCAAACGCCCGGCAGTAGCTCACGTCGTGGAGCAGGCAGGCCAGGACCATCTCCTCCTCGTCAAAGCCCTCCCGCTGGGCGATCTCCCGGCCGATCCACGCCGCCCGGAAGGTGTGCTCCAGGCGGTAGGCCAGCTTCTCCGGATGCTCTTCAAAATAGGGGCTCTCCGCCAGGCGCTCCCGCAGAAACGCCACCGCTTTTTCCACACGCTCTGTCATGGGACCTCCTCCACCAGCTCCCCGGTCAGCTCGCCGTCCATGGTCCCCGTGATCAGCACGGGGACAAAAGCGCCGGTTTCTACCTCGTTTTGAGCTGTAAAGTAAATTTTTCCGTCGATATCCGGGCTCTCCGCCCAGCTCCGGCCCGTGTAGGCCATGGCCTGTCCGTCAAAGCCCTCGCACAGGACCTCCAGGACCTCCCCCTGTCTCGCCTCGTTCCACTCGTCCATAATCCGGGACTGGATGTCCACCACCAGCTCCGCCCGCCGCGCGGCCTCCTCGGCGTCCACACGCTCCATCCTCGCCGCCGGGGTCCCGTCCTCCGGGGAGTAGGGAAACACCCCCGCCCGGGGCATCCGCTGGTCCCACAGGAATTGGCACAGCTCCTCAAACTCCGCCTCGCCCTCGCCGGGCAGACCGGTGATGAGGCTGGTGCGGAGAACCAGATTGGGGATCTTCTCCCGGAGTTCGTCCAGAAGGTTTTCAATGTAGGCTTTGTCCCCCCGGCGGTTCATTTTTTTCAGGATCTCGTCGTTGCAGTGCTGGAGGGGAATGTCCAGGTATTTCAGAATTTTGGGTTCCCGGGCGATCACACCGATCAAGCGGCTGTCCATCTGGTCCGGGTACAGATAGTGCAGGCGGAGCCAGTGGAAGTCCAGCTTGCACAGCTCCTCCAGCAGGTCCGCCAGGTGGTGCTGACCGTCCCAGTCGGTGCCGTAGCGGGTGATGTCCTGGGCGACGACAATGAGCTCCTTTACACCCTTCCGCGCCAGCTCTTCCGCCTCCGCCAGGACCTTGTCCATGGGGCGGCTCCGGTACTTCCCCCGGAGCTTGGGGATGATGCAGAAGGCGCACCAGTTGTCGCAGCCCTCCGCAATGCGCAGGTAGGCGTAGTGGCCCGGCGTGGTCAGCACCCGGTTAAATTCGTCCACAGGGGCGTTCAGGTCACCGAAGTACCGGGGGTGTTCTCCGCCCATTACGTCCTCTACGGCGGAGACGATGTCTTTATAGCTGCCGGTGCCCAGAATGCCGTCTACCTCCGGCAGCTCCGTGGGGACATCCTCACCGTAGCGCTCGGTCATGCAGCCGGTTACTAGGATTTTTTTCAGCCGCCCGGCCTCCTTCAGCTTTCCCATCTCCAGGATGTTTTCAATGGCTTCCTCGTTTGCGCTGGTCAGGAAGCCGCAGGTGTTGATGACGGCCACATCCGCGCCCTCCGCCGATTCCGCCAGGGTGTGCCCCGCGTCCTGGCAGAGGGACATCATCTGCTCGCAGTTGACTACGTTCTTTGCGCAGCCGAGGGATATAAAATAGATCTTATATGGCATGAAGTCTCCTTCTCCGCGCTGCCGCGCGGGGATTTCTTTTTCCTTTCGATAGTCCCGGGGCTCCTCGCCCCGGACCCTCGGGTACTTTTTCGCCGCCGAAAAAGTACCCAAAAAGCCGCCAGCCCCCTGCTGGGGCTGGACCCGGGCAGATACGAGGGGTTTACGGGGGTTTTCTGCGGTGAAGTCCTGGAAAGGCGAAGCCTCGGCAAGCAGACGCGCCCTCCTGGGAGATTGGCGGGAAACGCACTCCGCCTGTCGGCCTGTTAACCCGGAAGAACCATCCATCTAAGGGAGCTTCTGACGGGGGATGGTTCTGGGCTGTGCAGCTCAGTCCTCCTCGATTTCTGTATAGCGCCGCAGGGCCTCCCGCACGTCGCTCCAGGCGAAGCCCCGGCGCATTAGACTGTCAGATACCCGCTTGATTTCTTTGCGGTCGCTGAGCTCGCCGCCGCACTTTTTCTCGATGAGCCGGCCCAGGATCTCTGCCGGGTCAGGCAGCTCTTCCATAGCTTCGTCCCACAGGTCCCGGTCTACGCCTCGCCGGCGCAGCTCCTCCCGCACACGCTGGGGGCCGTAGCCCTTCTCCCCGTAGTGCCGGACCAAACTCGCGGCGTAGGCGGCGTCGTCCACCGCGCCGATGTCCTCCAGCCAGTCAGCCGCCGCCTGGGCGTCCGCCTCCTCGTTTCCCTTCTTCACCAGCCGCCGGGTCAGCTCCTTTTTGCTCAGGGCTCTGCTGCCGATGATATTGGCCGCTGCCGCCTTGGCCGAGGAGGTCCTGACGGAGGCTTGCAGCGCCTCCAGGGTCTCCCCGTCCAAGTCGATCCCCGGTCTCAGCCGAAAGCGGAGAAGTTCCTCCTCTGTAATCCGCAGAATACTCCCGTCCTCCAGCTTTACCAGGAAGCGGCCCTGCTTACGCCGGGAGGGCTTCAGCTCCTCAATCCGCATTTTCGCCGTCGTCACTGTCGTCAAAGTCCTCCGCCGACACATCCACGGCCCGTCCCGCGGCCTTCGCCGCCACCTGGGACTGGGTGCTCATGAGCTTGAAGAAGTCCCGGCGGATGGCGGCCTCCAGGCCGTCGGCCACCTCGGGGTTGTCCTTGAGGTACTGTTTGGCGGCGTCCCGGCCCTGGCCCAGCCGGGTCTCCCCCATGGAGAACCAGGACCCCGATTTCTGCACCAGGTCCAGCTTCACACCCAGATCCAGCAGCTCGCCCAGCAGGCTGATGCCCTCGCCGTACATGATATCGAACTCCGCCTCCCGGAACGGGGGGGCCATCTTATTCTTGACCACCTTGGCCCTGGTCCGGTTGCCGATCATCTCGCCGCTGGCCTTCAGCGTCTCAATCCGCCGCACGTCGATGCGCACGGAGGCGTAAAACTTCAGCGCCCGGCCGCCGGTGGTGACCTCCGGGTTGCCGTACATGACGCCCACCTTCTCACGGAGCTGGTTGATAAATACTACGATGCAGTTGGTCTTGTTGATGGCTCCGGCCAGCTTCCGCAGGGCCTGGCTCATGAGCCTGGCGTGGAGACCCACGTAGCTGTCCCCCATATCGCCCTCAATCTCCGCCCGCGGCACCAGAGCCGCCACCGAGTCCACCACAATTACATCCAGCGCGCCGGAGCGCACCAGGGCCTCGGTGATCTCCAGGGCCTGCTCGCCGGTATCCGGCTGGGAGATGAGCATATCGTCGATATTGACCCCCAGCGCCCTGGCATAGGTGGGATCCAGGGCGTGCTCCGCGTCCACGAAGGCCACCTCGCCCCCGGCCTTCTGGGCCTGGGCCACAATGTGGAGGGCCAGGGTGGTTTTGCCGGAGGACTCGGGGCCGTAGATCTCAATAATGCGCCCCCGGGGCACGCCGCCGATGCCCAGGGCCAGATCCAGCGCCAGGGAGCCGGTGGAGATGGCCTCCACATTCAGCTGGTTCATGTGGTCCCCCAGGCGCATGATGGAGCCCTTGCCGTAGGCCTTCTCAATGTTCTTCATGGCGGTCTGAATTGCCTCTTTTTTGTCGCTGGCCACCGATGCCGTCTTGGTCAGTTTCTTATCCTTGTCTGCCATGGTCTGTTCTCCTTTTATAGTAAAGTTCTCATTTCTACAGGTCCACCCGGTAGATACACTTCTCCGTTTCCCCGTCCTCTACCCGCATATCGTTGTCCGCCGGCAGCTCCACAATCTCCACCAGCTGCCCGCCCGCGTATTCGCAGGTCCGCCGGGAGGCCAGGTTGTCCGGGTTGCAGGTGATGAACAGATAGCCCATCCCGTGCCGCCGGGCCAGCTCAAAGAGCAGCCCGCAGGCCTTCCCGGCGTAGTGGTGCCCCCGGTAGGGGCGCTCCACCCGATAGCCGATATTCCCCCCGTAGTAGGCGCTCTCGTTGTGGCCTATCCGCAGGTCGCAGCCGCCCATCTTCACACCGATCCCGTTGCAGATGGCGAAGTGGTAGGCGGGGAGCCAGCCCCGCTCCGTGTTCGCCTCAACCGTCTTCTCCAGGATCAGCTGGATCTCGCCGTTTCTCAGAAACGCTGTATCTAGGAACATGACTGCCTCCGATCTTGTCCCGCAGCAGCACTGCTGCGTCCATCGCCCCGCTCGGGAGCACCGGTCCGCCGGCGTGAAGCGCTCCGGTCCGGCAGTGAGCTCCCTCACAGCGCTCTGTATCATTTCTGGTTCCCTCCTGGTGCAGACACAGTCTATCACATCCCCTGTCCGAAAATCCGGACACTAGCTGTCTTTTTTCCAAATTCCCGCAGCTACCCGCTGGATGCCCTGGTCGTCGGGGAGGGTACACAGCTCCTCAAAGCCGGCCTGCTCCATCAGGGCCAGCACGGCCTCCGCCTGGTCGATGCCTACCTCAAAGAGCAGCCGCCCGCCGGGGGCCAGCGCGGCTCCCCAGTCCCGGGTGACAGCCCGGTAGAAGTCCAGGCCGTCCTCCCCGCCGCACAGGGCCTGGTAGGGCTCAAAGTCCTTCACGGACCGCTCCAGGGTCCCGATGTCCCCACGGGGGATGTAGGGCGGGTTGCAGACGATACAGCGGAAGGTCCCGATGGCCCGGGGCGGAGGCGCCAGGGCGTCCAGGACCATGGCCGACACCCGGCCCGTCTGGCCAGTCCGGCGGATATTCTGCCGGCAGATGCGCACCGCCGCCTCCGAGATCTCCCCCAGGAGCACCCGGCACCCCGGCACGTGCCTGGCAAGGGCCAGGCCGATGCACCCGCTGCCGGCGCACAGGTCCAGCACCCGGCAGGGCTCCTGGCCCTTCAGCCAGGCGATGGCCTCCCCGGCCAGGACCTCCGTGTCCACCCGGGGGATGAGCACCGCCTCTGTCACATCCAGGGTCAGGCCGTAGAACTCCCACTCCCCCAGGAGGTAGGCCACCGGCTCCCCGTTCAGGTGCCGGTCCGTCAGAGTGCGGATAATCTCCTCCGTCTCCGGAGCCACATAGAGCTGAGCGTCCCGAAGCAGCTCCTCCCGGGTTTTGCCGCTGCCGCAGCAGACCAGCTCCCGGGCCTCCAGGCTGGCGGAGGAGATCCCCGCCTCCCGCAGCCGCCGCCGGATGTCCATATAGAGGTTATTATAGGTGGTCATGGCCGCATATCTCCAATACGAACAGTATATTTTTCTCTCATTAATACGAATTGCCCGTTCAGGCGCCCCAGGCGTCCTTGCCCTTCTCCTGGGGAAGCACCCGCTTGAGGGCCTCGATGGCCACCTCCATCATGGAGTCGTCGGGCTCGAAGGTGGTGAAATTCTGCATCCACAGGCCCGGCTTGGCCAGAAAATTGGTGACGGGGTTGTCGTGTCCCCCCACGTAGCGGTTGAACTCGTAGGTGATGCCCACCACAAAGGGCAGCAGCGCCAGCTGCACCAGCATCCGCAGGAATACGTTCTTCACCGGGAAGAGGGCAAAGACCACCGTATTCACCAAAATCGCCACAATGATGACCACCAGCATGAAGCTGGTGCCGCAGCGGGGGTGGTGCTTAGGCTGGACGCGGACATTTTCCACCGTCAGCTCCAGGCCCTTTTCGTAGCAGAAGATCGTCTTATGCTCCGCGCCGTGGTAGGAGAACACCCGGCGGATGTCCTTCATCCGGGAGACGGCGATCATGTAAGTCATAAAGATGGCGATGCGCAGGACGGCGTCCACCAGATTGCGGATGAGCACGCTGTCCGTAAACCGCTCCACAAAGCTGGCCAGGAAGGTGGGCAGGAGCATAAAGAGCCCGATGGAAAAAAACACCGCCGCCACCACCGCGAAGGCAATGAGGACCTTCTCCATCTTCTCGTTGCCCAGCTTCTCATCCAGCCATTTTTCAAATTTGGACGGCTCCTCCACGCCGGCCTCCTCCGGGTAGTAGTCCGCGGAGAACATCAGGGCCTTGACGCCCTTGACCATGCTGTCCAGGAAGGTGACGCTGCCCCGGACCAGGGGCAGGCCCAGGATGGGGTACTTGTCCTTGATGAGCTTCAGCTCCTCCTCCTTGACCACAAGCCCCCCCTCCGGGTCCCGGACCACGATAGCCTGCTTCTCCGGACCTCTCATGAGAATGCCCTCAATGAGGGCCTGACCGCCGATGGTCGTGCGGAAGGTATTGCACCGATTGTCTGCCATAAAAATGCCTTTCTTCACAATAGAGTAAAAATTGCGGCTCTATCCGCATATTTCATAGGAAAAAATTTCACCGGAGATATTCGCGTGAATTCCCAGGCCGTGGTCTGTGAACATCCCGTCCAGATCGTAGTAAAAAAAGAGCGTTCCATCCCTGTGGACACGGATAAAGCCAATCGATAGGCGGCGGATAAATTCCTCTCTTGTCCGTCTGGAGCCGCCGCTGTCCTCATCCTCCCATGTTTCAATCCAGCCGTCGCCGCCGGCCATCTCGTCAGCGGCATATGCCCGGAGCCGCCTGTCCCACTCGCCGGCTTCAGCCATTATCCCAC
>JAAWHO010000090.1 GCA_022795905.1 Oscillospiraceae bacterium | reverse complement strand
CAGCCCCTTCGGGCGCCCAAGGACTGGTGCTGGATCTCCGACGGCCAGGAGATCAAGATCTACGAGTCCACCCAGGCGGACTATGACCAGCTCATGGCGCTCTATAACGCCACCACCACCTTCGACAACCGGGACGAGAGCATCTATGAGATCGTGGCCGACGACGCGGCGGCCTACTTCGCCGGCGACAAGGACCTGGATGCCGTGGTCAGCCAGATCCAGAGCCGGGTGTATCTCTATGTGAACGAGCAGATGTAAGAAAATATAGAATGGGGCCGCTCCGGCGCATACCGGAGCGGCCCCGTTTTGATTTTATCTTGTGGGGGCGGATATCATCCGCCCCCACAGAGGTCCTACCGGTGCCGGAAAACCTTCTTGTCCAGGGCAAACACCCGCTTGGTGAACTGCCCGGGCTCCACCTCCTCCATGGCCTCCTGGTAAATCTCCATCCGGCTGTCCATCAGGTCGATAATGCTCAGCAGCTCCGCCTCGGCGCACATGGGGCGCACCGCCGCGCCGAACTCCGGGTCCCCGTGGTGGGAGAGGAGCAGGTGCTGGAGCAGGACGGACTTCTCCTCCGGAACGCCCAGCTCCTTGGCAATTTCCGCCACGGCCTGGGAGCCCATGACCAGATGGCCCAGGAGCTGGCCCTGGGTGGAGTACTCCGTCACCAGGCCCAGGGGGGAGGTGACAAACTCGCCGCACTTGGCGAAGTCGTGGAGCAGGGTACCGGCAAGGAGCAGGTTCCGGTCCACAGTCTCCCGATAGAGCTCCGCCAGGAACTCCGCCGCCCGGACCATGCTCACCGTGTGCATGAGCAGCCCGCCCACGAAGCTGTGGTGCATACTCTTCCCGGCGGGGACAGAGCGGAAGCGCTCCCCGTGCTCCGCCATCATCCGGCGGCAGATATTGGCGTAATCCTGGTCAGAAAGGCTCTTTACCGCCTCCTCCAGCTCCCGCCAGGCCCCGTCCAGGTCGATGGGGGCCACGGGCACCAGGTCCGCCAGGTCGTACTGATCCCCCTCCTGGACGGGCCGGAGGCGGGAGAGGATCATCTGCCGGCTCCCCCGGAACTCGGAGACGGCGCCCCGAATTTTCAGGATCGTGCCCTCGTCGGCCTGCCCCACGGGTCCGGCGTAGTCCCAGACCTTGGCCTCGATGGCTCCGCTGCGGTCGGAGAGGACGGCGCTGAGAAAGGGCTTGCCGTTGTTGGAGGTCTTGGACTGGGCGGTTTTGAGGATATAGAAGCCCTCCACCTCGTCCCCCACCTCAAAGTCGGCAATCCATTTGTTATATTCCATATCAACATAGTGCGCCGCCTCCGGCGGCGCTTCCTCCTGTCTTTTGATGGGGTCCAGTATACCACAGGCGGGGGGAGGATGTCGAGAGCGGAGAAAAGTTTTTTCAGAAGCTCTTGCAAAATCCGCGCTTTTCCGTCATACTGGGCGTACCAACAGATAGGGAGGACTTTTTGTATGGAGCGCACCAGCAAGGAGAACTATTACCTGGACATTGCGGAGACGGTGATCGAGCGGTCCACCTGCCTGCGGCGGCAGTATGGGGCGATTATCGTGAAAAATGACGAGATCATTTCCACCGGGTACAACGGAGCGCCCCGGGGGAGGAAGAACTGCTCGGATCTGGGGTACTGCACCCGGGAGGCCATGCAGGTGCCCCGGGGGGAGCGGTATGAGCTGTGCCGCAGCGTCCACGCCGAGGCCAACGCGATCATCTCCGCCGCCCGGCGGGACATGGCGGGGGGGACGCTGTACCTTGTGGGGCGGGACGCGCCCAGCGGGGAGGTCCTCTCCGACGCCACCTCCTGCTCCATGTGCCGGCGGCTGATTATCAATGCCGGGCTGAAAAAGGTGGTTATCCGGAACACCGCGGACCGGTTTTCGGTGGTGGACGTGGAGGAGTGGGTCCGGGAGGAGAACTGAGCCGCAGCCTGCCTCAGGGGAAGCCGCGGAGTTTGCGGCTTCCCTAAAGTCTATTTTCACCGGGGGGCATATTTCTTAATCAGTCAAACATACTTCTGCCCCCCTATTCCGATTTATCGAGCCGCTGCCCATGACGGGCAGCGGCTCATCCGGTCATTTTGACGAAAGGAAAATGTATGGTCCTCTATCCGCGCGAAGGGTAAAAGAAATTTTATTTGTGGTATTTCCCGCCCTCTAAAATCTGATATCCCCGGTAAATCTGCTCCAAAACCATCACCCTCGCCAGATGGTGCGGAAACGTCATCCGGGACAGGCTGAGCCTGGCCCACGCCTCTTTTTTCAAGGAGGCATGAAGCCCATAGGACCCGCCGATAACAAAAACAAGCGCCTTCTCCCCCAGCTGATCCCAGCTGCCCAGCAGCTGCGAAAACTCCTCGCTGGACCGCTGAACGCCCTCCACACACAGCGCGGCCAGACTGGCTCCGGCCGGCGCCCGGCTGCGGATCATCTCCGCCTCCTTAGCGAGGGCCTGCTCAATCTCCGCCGGGGAGGGCGCCTCGCTGAGCCGCTGCTCCGGCAGCTCCGCGACCTCCAGCCTGCAATACCGGCCCAGCCGCTTGCAGTACTCCGCCGCGGCCTCCTGATAAAACCGCTCCTTCAGCTTCCCGACACAGATAACCATTACCCGCCGCATCGCACACGCTCCAAAACAAACACTCTGCCCGGCGTATCCCGCTCCGCCACAGCCAGCTCCCCCTGGAAGCCAGCCGCCTCCAGCATCCGCCCCACGGCATTCAGCGCCATCCGGGGCGTGTTGTTCTCCCGGCTCAGATGGGCAAGAAGAATACGCTGTGTTCCCGCCCGGGCGCAGGCGGCGGCGTAGGCGGCGGCCTCGTCGTTGCTCAGATGCCCGAATTCACCGAGCACCCGCCGCTTGAGCGAAAGGGGATAGGGCCCGCTCCGCAGCGTCTCCACATCGTGGTTGCTCTCCAGCACCAGCAGCTCCACCCCCAGCAGCCCCTTCCCGGTGCGCTCCGGAATAAAGCCTGTGTCCGTCAGAAGGCCCACCGCCCCGTCCGGCGTGTCCACCCGGAAGGCGGCGCTCTCCCGGCAGTCGTGGCTGGTGGGCAGCAGCGTCACTTCGCACGCCCCCACGTCCGCAGTCTCCCCCATGGGGACAGGCCGGAGGAGCTCCTCCACCCCCGCCAGCCGGTAGGCCAGCTGCCTGGCGGTGCCGGGGGTGGTGAAAATCGGGGTGCTGTATTTCTTGATATATGTAGCCAGGCCGGCGATGTGGTCGGAGTGCTCATGGCTGATGAACACGGCGTCCAGCTCCGCCGGCCCCGTGCCGGCCCGGGCCAGGGCGGCGCAGAGCTTCCGGCAGGAGATGCCCATGTCGAGAAGGATGCGGGTATCCCCCGCCGTGAGCAGCGCGGCGTTGCCGCCGGACCCGCTGGCGATGGTTTGGAATGTGGTCATAACTACCTCTCAGAGGGGGGATTCTTCCGGACAGGCATAACAAGGCATCCCTGGGAGCTCAAACTCCCGGGGATGTCCGATAACCAACAGATTACCCGGCGGAGCTGACGGCCACCGGCTCCTCCTCGGGGACCTCCACGGACTTGATCCTGCCGCCGATGCTCCTGAGCTTGCCGATGACGTCCTCATACCCCCGCTCAATATACTGCACATTGGTGATCTCGCTGATGCCGTGGGCCGCCAGGGCCGCAATGAGCATCGCCGCCCCCGCCCGCAGGTCGCAGGCCTCCAGCTGGGCCCCCGTCAGGCGCTCCACGCCCTCGATAATTGCCAGGTTCCCGTCCACCTGAATCTGGGCCCCCATGCGCTTGAATTCGTCGGTGTAGCGGAAGCGGCTGCTCCAGACGCTGTCGGTGATGATGCTGGTCCCCTGGGCCAGGCACAGCACCGCCGCCATCTGGGGCTGCATATCCGTGGGGAAGCCGGGATAGGGGATGGCCTTGATATTGCTGCGGACCAGGGAGCCGTCGCGGCTGACCAGCAGGGAGTCGTCGATCTCCTGGATCTCTACGCCCATCTCGCTGAGCTTGGCGGTGATGCAGTCCATATGCTTGGGAATGATGTTGCAGATTTTCACCTGGCCTCCGCAGGCGGCCACCGCCGCCATATAGGTCCCGGCCTCGATCTGGTCCGGAATAATGGAGTAGCTGCCGCCCCGGAGGTGCTCCACGCCCCGGATCTTGATGACATCCGTCCCCGCGCCCATGATGTTCGCGCCCATGGAGTTGAGGAAGTTGGCCACGTCCACAATGTGAGGCTCCTTGGCCACGTTCTCAATGACCGTCAGGCCCTCCGCCAGGGTGGCGGCCAGCATGATATTGATGGTGGCCCCCACGGAAACCTTGTCCAGGAAGATGCTGGAGGCCTTCAGACGGCCCCCGGCGGCCTCCGCAATGACAAAGCCGCTCTGGGTGTCCACACTGGCCCCCAGAGCCCGGAAGCCCTTCAGGTGCTGGTCAATGGGCCGGGTGCCGCCGAAGTCGCACCCCCCGGGCAGGGCCACATCCGCCGAGCCGAAGCGGCCCAGCAATGCCCCCAGCATATAGTAGCTGGCCCGGCAGCGGCGGGCGGACTCGTAGGGAACCCGGCGGTTCTGGAGGCGGGAGCAGTCGATTTCCACGGCGTGGGGGTTGATAAAGCGCACCTTTGCGCCCAGGTCCTGCAAAATCCCCAGCAGCAGCTTCACGTCGCTGATCTGGGGAATGTTCTCAATGCGGCAGCTTCCGCTGACCATCAAGGCAGCGGGAATAATCGCAACAGCGGCATTTTTCGCGCCGCTGATATGGAGCTCTCCATACAGGGGGTTTCCGCCCTCAACAATATATTTGGTCAAAGATTTGCACCTCTTCATTTTATATCGGGACCTGTACATACAGTGTACCCAGGTCTTCACACTTCATACCGCCCAAAAGCGATAATCGGTAGGCATAATCACAGATGATACTCAGTATAACAGATTTTGTCATAAAATCAATGGGGGACGAAAAAAAGAATTCATAAAATTTTAATAATCTGTCCCCCGGATTTTGACGGGAACGGGAAATTTTCAGCGGAGGCCTCCCAGCTTCCGGCGCTGCCGAACCAAACGCGGCCCTTAAAATGGAAACCGGGATTGAAAAACGCAAAAATTTGTATTACACTGAAAAAAGAAAGCTCGGAGAAAGGAGAACGCAAATGAAAACAATCTGTCCGGAGGGCTGGACCACCGCGGGGCACTACGCGCCGGGCGTCATCAGCCGGGGCCTGCTGTACATATCCGGCCAGCTCCCCGTCGACCACGAAACCGGGGCGCTGGTGTCCGGCGGCGCGGCGGCGCAGGCGGAGGCGGCGCTCCGCAATGTGGAGCAGGTGCTGCTGGCCGCCGGGGCAGCGCGAAGCGCGGTGGTCCAGTGCCGCGTCTATGTGTCGGACATCGCGCACTGGAGCGAGGTGGACGCCGTGTACGCCGCCTTCTTTGGGGCGCACCGGCCGGCCAGGGCCGTCGTGCCCGCCGGAGAGCTGCACTACGGCGCGCTGGTTGAAATTGAGGCGGTTGCGGAAATGGAGGATGTAAAATGAACTTTGTATGCGGGAAATGCGGAAAAACGGCCCCTGTGAGCACCCGGGAGCCCAAGTGTCCCTGCGGAGGGCTGTGGAAGCTGGACTTCACCCCGCCCAAATTTTCCCTGGACGATATCTGCCGGGACGAGTGGAGCATCTTCCGCTACCGGAAATGGATGGCCCTGGAGGGGGAGTCCTGGCGGGACATCTCCCTGGGGGAGGGCATGACGCCCATCGTCCGCCTGGACAAAGACGTGCTGCTGAAAATGGACTACTACATGCCCACCCTGTCCTTCAAGGACCGGGGCGCGGCTGTGCTGATGGCCCACTGTAAGAGCATCGGCGTGGACTATGTGGTTCAGGACAGCAGCGGCAACGCCGGCAACAGCGTGGCCGCCTACGCCGCCAGGGCGGGCATCCGCTGCGAAATCTTTGTGCCCGAGGGGACCTCCCCCAAAAAAATCGACATGATCCGCGCCCACGGCGCCAAGTGCACTGTGGTGCCCGGGAGCCGGGACCACTGCGCCGACGTGTGCCGGGAGAAGGTGGAGCGGGACGGCGTGTACTACGCCAACCATGTGTACAGCCCCTTCTTCTACGAGGGCACCAAGACCTACATCTACGAGGCGCTGGAGCAGCTGGGCCGCCTGCCGGAGCGAATCCTGATCCCCGTGGGCAACGGCACCCTCTTCCTGGGGGCTCTCCAGGCCCTGGAGCACCTGCTGGAGAGCGGGTACATCCCCCAAATGCCGGAGATCATCGCGGTACAGGGCGAGAACTGCGACCCGCTGCTGCAGGCGGCTCTCCGGGGGGAGGATGTCCCTGCGGACGTCACGCCTCGCCCAACCCTGGCGGAGGGGATCGCCATTGGGAAACCCATGCGGGGCAGGGAGATTCTGGCCTATGCACGCAAATACGGCATCCGCTTCGTCCACGCGCCGGAGGAGGAGATCCTCCCCGCCCGGGCCGCGCTGGCGAAAAAGGGAATTTACTGCGAGCACACCACAGCGGCCAACTACGCCGCCTATCTCCAGTACTGCAAGGAGTACGGGCCGTCCCCGGACTGCCTGATCACCATGTGCGGGGCGGGGCTCAAATCGGACCACTGAGGTGCCAAAAGCGGAGAAAACGGACCGGCCAGGAGGCCGGTCCGTTTTCTACTGTCTCGTCACCGCGCCGGTGGCGCAGTCCACAAAGTAGCGGTAGGTATCCGTGTCGATCTGCCAAAGGGGGTGCAGCCGGAGCGCCGCGGAATTACTCTGGAGCTCATAGACGCACCGGACCTCCCGCACCTCGCTGCACACCACGCCGGCGGCGGCCCGGAAATCCAGGAACCGCAGCAGAGCCGTGGCGCAGGAGAGCTGCTCCCCCGGCTCCGTGACGGCGTCCTCGCTGCTGACGTGGGAGCCGGAGACGGCGGTGAGGACGCCGCCCTCAAAATGCAGCGTCACCGCGCAGCCATAGATGGGCACGCCCAGCAGCCGCTGGCCGGCGGTGACGGTGAGGGCGGCGCCGGCGGCCTGGACCTCCAGGTCCTCATAGCCGAACCGGCGGCAGAAGTCCTGGGCGAAGGCCTCCGGGTCCTCTACCTGCCGGCGCAGATCCAGCCCGTCGAAGCTGCCGCCGGAGCGGAACTGGATGCTCCCTGCCTCCGTGGAGTAGCTGTAAATGCCGCCCCCCTGGCTGACGGCCTGGGCTCCCTCCCCCAGGAGGGCTGCGGCCATCAGGGCCTCGGCCTCCACCCGGCGGCTCAGCGCCAGGGGGGGCATGGGGTCCTGAAGGGCGTCCACAGAGGGGGCCAGCGCGAGCTGGCCGGCCTCGTAGAGGGAGCGCAGCCGCTCGTCCACGCCGCTGTCCGCCTGCCGGGTCTGGAGATACTGGAACCCCAGCAGCACCAGCAGCCAGAGATTGAGCAGCAGCAGGATGAAAATCGCGATATTTTTCAGCCGGTAGGTTTCCATAGGGAATCACCTGCCCTCCTTCCTGTTGGCGGCCCCCCGCGCGCCTACCCCGCCAGCCACTGGGCCCGCAGGGTCCCGGCCCCGTCGTCCGCATAGCCCACCGACAGGTCAGCGTTGGGGTAGATGGAGGCCAGGGCCGCAGCCTGGACCGGGGGCAGGAAGAGCGGGTCCTCCTCCAGGGGCGTGTACAGGCGGCAGCGGTAGGCGAAGGCGGTGATGGCCCGGCCGGTGATGGTCACGGACAGGGCCTCCTCCCCCGCCAGGCCCTGCCCGCCGTCGGCGAACAGAACGGGGACGCCCCCCGGCTGGTAGCGGAAGGCCGCCCGCCAGCCGTCGGCGGTGGGCTCCAGAGCGCACAGGGCCAGGGGCGAGGCCCCGGCGGCCTCCGTGAGGACGCCGGCCAGGCCGGCGGCGGCGGCCAG
>JAAWHO010000089.1 GCA_022795905.1 Oscillospiraceae bacterium | reverse complement strand
TTTCCATTGCAACCATGCGAGCCCTGGAAAAGCAGATCAAGGTATTGGACAAAGCCATTGAGCAGCAGTTCCAGATCATCCCTAACACGCTGACTTCCGTTCCCGGCATTGCAAGGTCTACTCCGCCGGTATCATTGCCGAGACCGGCGATATCCACCGCTTTAACTCTCAGGCATCCGTTGCCAAATACGCCGGCCTGGTTTTCAATCAAGTTTCTTTCCTGCTCCGATTCTTGATTGAAAGGATGCCTTTTATTCTCTTTTACACAAATTTTTCGGGGCTCTTTATATTGGGGTAAAAATTATGCGAATATTGCAGAATTTTCTTGACGAACCTGCTGGGGTATGCTATAAGAGATGCAACGAATTATTCTGAGATACTATAATACCGTCTTTTCTAAGACGATCATAAAATCTCTCGAATAATGATACCCGAAGAGGTCGTAGCAATTCGTTGTTGAGGCCCTTTTTTGTCGCCTTTTTTCACCCTATCATCTCCCTGACTTCGCCCCGCTTTTCTCCCTTTCAGGGAGAGTCTTTGAAATTCGTAAAAAACAGAAAAAAGCGCTTGACAAACCGAAGGAACTGTAGTATAGTTTAAACAGAAACCAACAAGGAGGTACGGTCCAATGTACAGGTAAGACCGGTCCACCAGAGGGATCGACCTGGCGGGCCAGACAACTGAATGATTTCCCCCGGCGGAGGTGAGACCTCAGTCCGGCGACACAGACCGGGATATTTTGTCCATGGGAGCAGAGCTCCAAGAGGGTGCTGTATGGAAGCGCGGCGGGTGCGAGCAGGCGTGAAGGGGGAAGTATGGGAGGAGGAAACGATTTGATGATTGAACACAAGTCGTGACCCCGTGGTTCGAGAGAAGAGGACCACGGGGTCACGACTATTTTTGCAGGAACGGGGAAACCAGCGGGATAAAATACTGTTCCGAAAAAAGTCAGATATTGACCATCCACTGCGCTATGGGGTTTGTCACCGATGCGGGAAGCCATTTTGCGGAGAGCACCAGCAATTTATTATAAAGCCCGGCGACAGCTGTCTGTTTTCCTCTCCGCAAAGCCTCGTATCCGACAGCGGCAACGGCCTCCGGCTGCATGACAAACAGCTTGAAAAGCCTTGTATGGAGGAGGTTTGCCTTACCGGCAAACTGGGTTTGTGTC
The DNA here is from genome assembly GCA_022795905.1 of Oscillospiraceae bacterium. GTDB lineage: Bacteria > Bacillota > Clostridia > Oscillospirales > Oscillospiraceae > Pelethomonas. The sequence goes on along the minus strand of JAAWHO010000089.1, from coordinate 6,787 downwards.
GCGCCCGGGCACAGGCAGGTCACCGTAACGCCAGTCCCTTTCAACTCGTGACAGAGACCGCTGGAAAAAGAGAGGACGTAAGCCTTTGTAGCGGCATATACCGCATCATGGGGGCATGGCATATAGGCGCCCGTGGAGCCGATGTTCAGGATTCGTCCGTATCCGCGCTGAACCATTCCGGGTAAAACCAGCTTGGTCAACGCGGTCAGCGTGCGGACGTGGACCTGGATCATGTCAAGCTCATTTGCCAGGTCGGTATCTGTAAAGAGTCCTGCCTCGTTGAAGCCTGCGTTGTTGATAAGGATATCCACCGGTATATGCAAGGTGTGGAGTTCCTTTTGGACCAGCTCCGCCGCATGGGGATCCGCCAGGTCGCAGAGGATGCCTTTGACGGAAACACGGAAGCGAGAGTGAAGCTCTGCCTGCTGCTGCCGGAGCTTGCCGCTGTCCCGTGCTACAAGGACCAGGCTGCTTCCCATTGCCGCAAATTTTTCGGCAAACGCTTTCCCGATCCCGCTGGTCGTTCCGGTGATCAAAACGGTGTCCATCAGCCATTCCCCCTTCTCTCCTTGAATAGAGCCCACTCCTCCAGGCAGGTTAAATGCTCCGCTGCCGGCTTGTCCAAAATCTCCTCATAAAAAGAAAATTTCTCCTGGGACAGAGCCAGGGCCTCCTGCAAATTGCCGATTTGGTGATGGAGTTCTTCCATGTACTTCCTGACCATGCGGCGCCGCTGCAGAATCGTCCTGCCTCCCTGCTTCAGCAGCAGGACATACTCCCGAATGGACCGGATGGGCACCTTTGCTTTGCGCAGACACTGTATCATCTGTATCCATTCGATGTCAGCATCCGAATACTGCCTGTATTTTTGCTCTGTTCTGATTATTGGCGGCAGCAGCTGCTGCTGTTCATAATACCGCAGGGCCGCAGCTGTCAATCCTGTCATCTCTGCGGCTTCTTTTGCCGAATACATCCTATCCCCTCCCTTCCTCCCAAGGATAAACTATAAAGCGCGCTTCAAAGCAAGAGGAAATTTTCCCGTTCATGGATATGCGGATAAAAAGGAGGGACAGCAGAGCTGTCCCTCAGGTTTTCGGTCCAGCCTTTTTCAAAAGGCTGGCGGGGATGCAAGGGGCAGGGCCCCTTGCCGGCACCTACGTCCTGGCCCGACCGTCCACATGAAGAACCTCGCCGGTAATATAGCTGCCGGCGTCGCTGGCCAGGAAGAGGAAGGCGTTGGCCAAGTCCTCCGGCTCGCCGACCCGGCGCAGGGGGATCTGCCGGATGAGGGGCTCCACGAGCTCCTTGGGGGTGGCCTGGAGCATATCCGTGTTGGTGATGCCGGGGGCCACGGCGTTGACCCGGATGCCCTTGGGGCCCAGCTCCCGGGCCAGGGAGAGGGTCATGCCGTTGATGGCGGCCTTGCTGGTGGGGTAGGCCACGCCGCTGGGCTGGCCGTCCCGGCTGACCATGCTGCTGGTGTTGAGGATGCACCCGCTGCCCTGGGCGGTCATGGCCTCAGAGACGGCGAGAATACAGTAGAACGCCGCGTCCACGTTCAGGGCCATAATCTTCCGGAACAGCTCCGGGGTGAAGTCGGCAAGGGGCGTGGAGGAGGACATTCCGGCGTTGTTGACCAGAATGTCGATGTGCCCATACCGCTCCTGGACGCCGTCAAAGGCGGCCTTAATGGCCCCATAATTTCCCAGATCCGGAGCGATGCCCTCCACAGGCCAGTCGGGATGCTCGGCCTTGAGCTTGGCTACGGCCTTGTCCGCCGTCTCCTGGCGGGAGCCGCACAGGACAACAGTGGCATGGTTCTCCAGATATTTCTCCACAATGGCGTATCCGATGCCCCGGGTGCCTCCGGTGACGATGGCGACCTTTCCTTTCAGCATGACGATTCCCTCCTGTAATTTGATTATATAGGATATGCCGTCCCGCGCCGCTTTATAGGGCGCGGGACGGCAAAAGGAGCCTCTTATTTGCAGAGCGCGGCGGTATCCATGGCGATCATCAGCTCCTCGTTGGTGGGGATGACAAAAATCTTGACCTTGGAGCCGTCGGCGGACACGTCCACCTCCTTGCCGCGGGTGTTGTTCTTCTCCGCGTCCATCTTCACGCCCATGTACTCCATGCCCTCGCAGATGCGGCGGCGCAGATCGATGGAGTTCTCGCCGATGCCGGCGGTAAAGACAATGGCGTCCACCCCGCCCATGGCGTTGGCGTAGGCGCCGATGAACTTCTTCACCTCGTAGATGAACTTCTCCAAGGCCAGGGCGGCGCGCTCATTGCCCTTCTGGGCGGCCTCGTCCAGGTCGCGGAAGTCGGAGCTGACGCCGGAGATGCCCAGCACGCCGGACTTCTTGTTGAGGATGTTGGTCATCTCCTTGATGTCATAGCCGTACCGGCCCATGAGGTACTCCAGAATGGTGGCGTCCACGTCGCCGGAGCGGGTGCCCATGGGGAAGCCGGCCAAGGGCCCCAGGCCCATGGTGGTGTCCACGCACTTGCCGTCCACCACGGCGGAGAGGGAGGAGCCGTTGCCCAGGTGGCAGCAGATGACCTTGCTGTGCGCCGGATTGCCCAGCATATCAATGGCCCGGGCGGAGACGTACCGGTGGCTGGTGCCGTGGAAGCCGTAGCGGCGGACGTCGTCCTTCTCGTAGTACTCGTAGGGGATGGCGTAAATGTAGGCCTTGGCGGGCATTGTCATATGGAAAGCGGTGTCGAACACGGCCACCTGGGGCGTCTTGGGCATGATCTTCTGGCAGGCCTCGATGCCCATGAGGTTGGCGGGGTTGTGGAGGGGCCCCAGGGGGATGCACTTCTTGATGGCCTCAATGCACTTGTCGTCGATAATGCAGCTCTCGGTGAAGGCCATGCCGCCGTGGAGGACCCGGTGGCCCACAGCGGCGATCTCGTCGGTGGACTTGATGACGCCCTTGGCGGGGTCCACCATGATATCCAGCACCGCCTGGATGGCCTCGGAGTGGGTGGGCATGGGGATATCCTGCTTCACGTCCTCCCGGCCGGGGACCTTGTGGGTCAGGCGGCCGTCGATGCCGATGCGCTCGCACAGGCCCTTGGCAAAGACCTCGCCGCCCTCGGACTCCATAAACTGGTACTTCAGGGAAGAGCTGCCCGCGTTGATAATCAGGATTTTCATGGCGCAAAATTCTCCTTGTCCTTCGATTGTTATTGTTTTGTTATTTTTTGTTTCCGAGATGTGACTTGCTTTTTCGCTGTGACGCAGTTACAATGGTCACGCTATCTATTGTAGACCATTCTCGCCGGTTAGACAACCATTTTTTTGGCGATTTACCAAAAAATTTCCGTAACCGCCGGCGGTCTGCCGTTTGGAGGGTGCTGATATGACCGTAGCGGGCGTGATCGCGGAGTATAACCCTTTTCACCGGGGCCACGCCTGGCAGCTGGGGGAGATCCGCCGCCGCCTGGGGGCGGATGCCGGAATCGTAATCTGCATGAGCGGAAACTTTGTCCAGCGGGGGGACTTCGCCCTTCTGAACAAGCACGCCCGGGCGGAGATGGCCCTGGAGGGCGGGGCGGACCTGGTGCTGGAGCTGCCCACGCCCTGGGCCTGCGCCGGGGCGGAGCGGTTCGCCCAGGGGGGCGTGGCCGCGCTGGCGGGAGCGGGGGTGGTGACGCACCTGGCCTTCGGCAGCGAGTGCGGAGATTTGGAACTGCTGTCCGCCGCGGCGGATGTCCTGGAGGACCCGGTGTATGATGCCGGGCTTGTCCGCTTTACCGGCGAGGGCATGACCTTCGCCGCCGCGCGGCAGGCGGCGGCCGGAGTCCTGCTGGAGCGGCGGGGAAAGGGGGAGGCCGTCGGGTGCCTCGCCCGCCCCAACGATATTCTGGCGGTGGAGTACCTGTGGGCCCTGCGGGGGACGGGCCTCCGGCCCATGGCCCTGCCTAGGATTGGCGCGGCCCACGACAGCCGGGAGGAGAGTGAATATCCCTCCGCCAGCGCCGTCCGGGAGACGCTCCGGCGGGGCGGGGACTGGCGGGAAATGCTGCCGGAGACCTCGGTTCGGATTCTTTCCCGTGAAATAGAGGCCGGGCGGGCCCCGGTGTTTCTGGAGAACTGCCAGCGGGCGGTGCTGGCCCGGCTGCGCCGGATGGGGGAGGAGGACTTCCTGCCCTACGATGGCGGGAACGAGGGGCTGTACCACCGCTTTTACAGCGTGGTCCACAGCGCCGTCTCGGTGGAGGAAATCCTCCAGGCGGCCAAGACTAAGCGCTATCCCTTAGCCCGGCTGCGGCGGATGCTGCTCCAGAGCTACCTGGGCGTCCCCCAGGCCGCCCAGGGGGAGACGCCGCCCTATCTCCGGGTCCTGGGGGCCAACGGGCGGGGCCGGGAGCTGCTGGGGCGGATGCGGAAGGAGGCCTCCCTGCCCGTTGTGACCAAGCCGGGCCATGTCCGGCGGCTGGGAGCGGAGGCCCAGCGGATATTTGACCTGGAGGCCCGGTGTACGGACCTATATGTACTGGCCTGTCCCGCCCTGGAGGCGGCGGGGCCGGAGCGCGAATACAGAGTGGGACCGGTGATGGTGTAAGGACAAGAAAGGAGGTCCCCATGAGACAGACAATAAGCCTGCTGCTGACGGGGATGCTCCTGCTGGCCGCCTGCTCCGCCAGCGGGGCGGAGACGATGGAGACGGCGGCGGAGTACCTGGAGCCCCGCTATTATTTTGAGGACCTGACCGCCAAGGAGACCTTCACGGCGGAGGACGGGACTGCGCTTGCCGGCTACGATTACAGGCTGTTCACCCTGGCGGCGGACAACCTGGACGAGCTGTCCCCCAAGGACCGGGAGGCGGCGGAGCGGAACGTGGAGAACTTTAACGCCAGGGCCTATGAGGTCCTAAACGAGGCGGCGGCCTACGGCCGGGGGCTGGAGGAGATCGCGTTGTCGGACCGGGAGGAGGCAGAGGCCTGGACTGCCGCCTATTCCGACGAGACCAGCGCCCAGGGCTATATGGGCGGGGAGATCATCAGCGTCCGGACAGACACCCGGGGCTATACCGGCGGGGCCCACGGCTATAGCTACACTACGGGCTATACCTTTGACCTGAGCACCGGGCAGTTTATCGACCCGGTACAGCTGGCGGAGGACCCGGCGGCCTTCCAGGAGGGGGCGGCGGAGGCGCTGATCGCCGCGGCGGACAGTCTCGACAGGGAGCGCAGGGACCTGTACTGGGATAACTACCAGGATATCATCCGGGAGTGGAACAACGGCGCGGTCTACTTCAACGGAGAGGGGATGACCGTGATCTTCTCCGCCTACGAGCTGGGACCCTATGTCCTGGGGGCAGTGGAGCTGACGCTGGACTGGGAGACGCTGGCGGACCTGCTGGACGGCGGCCTGGCCCGGCTGGGCGTGGAGGCGGGCGGAGAAGCCTGAAGGCGCAATTCGCTGTGGGGACTGATGGAAGGGCCGGCAAAGAACAGTTTGTGTTTTCCGGCTTGATGATGCGGTGCCTGCAGGGGGCAGGAAGGCGAATTTTTCCAACAAAAAGGGGACCGGGCTTACGCCCGGTCCCCTTTTTTATTGGAGCTGGTAAAGATTCGCCTTCCCGCCCCGCCGTGGGCGGGCCAAAGGTCCGCTTAGGGCTGGAGTCAGCAAAGCCGGCCTATCAATCCAAGACCGCTTCTTCTTGACATTCACCAATATTAACGTCTGCCCGAAATTCTCTCGACTTTGCGGATGAGGTATGCTATAGTAGAGTGAGTCACCGGAGTCAGCCAGATCAACCTGAAGAGGGGCGGAATTATATACCGAAATGCGGGAGCACTTTGGCGAAACCTCCCGGAAATCAATCTCCGGGCAGATATGGTAATGGGAGCAGATACAGCTGGGCGCGGTGAAGAAAATTTTCGGCCGGCCGCTGCTGGCTTCAGTCAGGTTTGGGTCCGGAGGGACCTTTATCATTTTCAAAAAAGGAGTTTAGCTTATGAAGGTTCTAATGCTCAACGGCAGTCCCAAGGTGAACGGCAATACCGCAATTGCGCTGCAGGAAATGGAGAAAGTATTCAAGGCAGAGGGTGTCGAGACAGAGATGATCCATGTCGGCAATAAGGCCGTCCGGGGCTGCATTGGCTGCGGAAAATGCGCCGAGGCCGGCAAGTGCGTGTTTGAAGATGTTGTCAACGAGGCGGCGCCCAAGTTTGAAGCCTGTGACGGGCTGGTAGTGGGCAGCCCGGTATACTACGCCTCTGCCAACGCCACGCTGGTGGCTTTCCTGACCCGGCTGTTCTACAGCACCCGCTTCGATAAAACCATGAAGGTTGGAGCCGCTGTCGTAGCCGCCCGGCGCGGCGGGCTGTCCGCGACCTTTGACGAGCTGAACAAATTCTTCACGATTTCCGGAATGCCGGTGGCTTCCAGCCAATACTGGAACAGCATCCATGGCCGCGCTCCCGGTGAGGCCGCTCAGGATGCGGAGGGCCTGCAGACGATGCGGACCCTGGCCCGGAATATGACTTTCCTGATGCGGAGCATCGAGCTGGGCAAAGAAAAATACGGCCTTCCCGCGCGGGAAGCACCTCAGCGTACACATTTCATCCGTTAACGATTCACATATAATGAACGTTGACCGGCCGCTCGGTACCCGCGTATCTGCTGCAGCAAAGCCGCAATCGACGATATAAAAGCCAAAAATCTGTCCGGAGTTGTATACAACTCCGGACAAGAAAAAATATTTTTGAAAGGTTCTTATTTTTGCAAAAAGGGTGCCGATATGAATAGCGAAAGGATTCTGAA
>JAAWHO010000088.1 GCA_022795905.1 Oscillospiraceae bacterium | reverse complement strand
AAATCACCCCTTTCACCCGTTTCTGCCCCCGTTTGGGTAAAAAAATAATGCAGAAAAAGGTTGAAAAACCTTTTCTGCATTTAACTTACTACATCAGCGCGAAACTTCAATTGGCAAAGGAATGCTTGGAAAAGAGAAAATCTTTGTGGGGGCGGATATCAACCGCCCCCGCAAAATTCCGGTGCGGAGAGGAATCCCCCTTCCCGTGTCTCTGCGGGAAAGGGGGTGCTTTCCTGGCGCGCCGGCTTACCGCTCCATTTTCCAGAAGGCCACGCTGTAGGGGGCCAGCTCGCTGCCGCCGCCGAAGTCGTGGGCCTGGCCGGTGATGAGGTCCACCGCCGTGCCGCAGCCGGCGTCAAAGTGGGCGGTGTAGGGCGCGCCCTCGGCGTTCACCGCCACCAGGACCCGCTCGCCGTCGCAGGCCCGCTCGAAGATGATCTGCTTGTTGGTCAGGACCACATTGCGGTAGGAGCCGTAGCACAGGGCCCTGCTGCTCTTCCTGGCGGCGGCCAGCTTGGCGATGAACTCCGTCAGCGCGCTGCTCTCCGGCCTGTCCAGGGCGGGGCGCAGGGCGTCGTCCCCCTGGGACTTCTTTCCCTCGATGCCCCACTCGCTGCCGTAGTAGACCGCCGGGACGCCGGGCATCCCGAAGAGGATGCCGTAGGCGGGGCGCAGGTGCTCTTTGTTGGTCAAAATGCTGGCGATGCGCTCCACGTCGTGGTTGTCCAGGAAGCTCAGCAGGTGCTTCCCCTTGTAGAGGGTCCACTGCTCGGGGCCGAACTGCCGGGCCAGGCTGTGGCCGATCTCAAAGAGATTCATGGAGTTGAAGCTGGACCAGAGGCCCTTGTAGCACTCGTAGTTGGTGACCGCGTGGCAGGTGTTGTCGTTCATCCACCGGTTGTAGTCCCCGTGGAGGGTCTCCCCCAGGAGGACAAAATCGGGCTTCACCTGGTTGGCGAACTGTCGCAGCTGGGAGAGATAGTCCGGACTCAGGCAGTAGGCCACGTCCAGCCGCAGGCCGTCGATGTCGAACTGCTCCACCCAGGAGCGGATGGCGTCGAACTGGTGCCCGACCACGGCGGGGTTCTGGAGGTTGAGCTTCACCAGCTCGTAGTGGCCCTCCCAGGCCTCGTACCAGAAGCCGTCGTTGTAGCCGGTGTTGCCGTCAAAGCTCACATGGAACCAGTCCTTGTAGGGGCTGTCCCACTTTTTCTCCTGGACGTCCCGGAAGGCCCAGAAGCCCCGGCCCACATGGTTGAAAACGCCGTCGAGGATGACCCGCAGGCCGGCGGCGTGGAGGGCCTCGCAGACCCGCTTGAAGTCCTCGTTGGCGCCCAGGCGGCAGTCCAGCTTGAAGTAGTCCCTGGTGTCGTAGCCGTGGCGGTCGCTCTCAAAGAGGGGGTTGAAGAGGACCGTATCCGCGCCGGCGGCCTTGATATGGTCAACCCAGTCGAGGATTTTCAGGATCCGGTGCTCCTGAACACCGTCGTTTTCCCGGGGAGCGCCGCACAGGCCCAGGGGGTAGATCTGATAGATGACAGACTCGTCAAACCACATAGCTTTTCTCCTTTTCTCCAAACAGTCCCTGCTGGCGGCAGATTGCAGGGGCGGAGCTTATCCGTCCGCGCTTCCGCCTGTACCTCGATAGGCAGCGGGCGGATGGTATCCGCCCCTATCAGTGTAATGTCAGCAATTTTGAATACTGTTATTATAGATTATCGGCAATTCCACAATTTTCCTTAGAGCTTTCTCGAAAATATTACAGCAATTATCCGAATTCCCGGCAGGCGGGCCGGCTAAAGGGGAGGGACCGTCCGCTCCATTCCCCTTTTTGTTCCAAAATAGAATAAATTTAGCATAAAGTTCCTCTTGCATCCTGGCGTGAGAGGCGTATAATAATAGGCGGCTGTTAAGACAGCACTATATCGCCGGCGCTGCCGGCAGGGGGAGATGGGGACTTATTACGCAGGAATTTCGCTGCATGACGGAGGATATTCTCAGCCATCCGCTGTTTCTCGAGCTGCGGGAGCAGCCCCACCACGGCGGGGAGAACTCTCTGTACATCCACTCGCTGGCTACAGCGGAGTGCGCCTACCGGATGGCCCGGCGGTTTCATATGAAGGAGTCCCGGGTCCGGGCGGTCACCAGGGCCGCGCTGCTCCACGACTTCTTCGGCTACAGCTGGCAGAGCGAGGAGCACCGGCGCTTTATGCGCCACTACAAGGGCTGGAACCGCGTCAAGCATATGCACGCCTTTATCCACGGGGCCCTGGCGGCCCGGCGGGCGGACCGGGTCTTCGGCCTGGACGAGCGCCAGCGCTCCGCCATCGCCAGCCATATGTTTCCCCTGGCGCCCTTCCCCAGGAACAGCGAGGCGTGGGTCATCACTCTGGCGGACAAATACGTGGCCTCCAAGGAGGTCTCCGCCGCTGTCGGCTGGCACATCAGGAGGTTCTATCAGAAAATCGCGTAAAACAAGCAGCGCCGCTCCCGACGGGGGGCGGCGCTGTCGGTTTGTCGGAATTGTCTCAGAGGTGCTTGACCCGGTCGCGCTCCTCCGCGGCCTTGGCGTTGTTCCAGTGGCTCATGTCCCCCACCAGGTAGCCGGTGATCCGGCGGATGCGGGAGAAGGGCCGGGGGGTGAGATGGTACTTCAGGTCTACATAGTCCCCGTCCACATGGATATCCAGCGCCTGCACGGTCCCCACCGGGTATCTGCTGTTGGCCCGGTCCACATAGGCGTCCAGCTCCCGCTGGTCGAGCTGTCCGCCCGTTACGTTAATCTGCATCATGATAGATAAGCCTCCCCTCTGGCGCCCCGGAGGGGTGCCGGTAAAAAACACTTTACTTTTTATGTTTCCCAGTATATCATGTTGCCATTCGGATTTCTGTTGCCGTTGCAACAGGACTCAAAATTATTTCTCAATATCTCGTGGCGGCACGGCGGGATAGAACACAAGATACAGGGGGCGTTCCTATGGACTACGGACAATTCGAGATTTTCCAGGGCATCACCGGCAGCGACATGGAGGCCATGATCCGCTGCTTCCGGATGCGCCTGGGTTGTTTCAAGCAGGGGGAGACGGTCTACGCCTACAGCGAGCGGGGCAGCGAGGTGGGCGTGGTGGTCCAGGGGGCGGCGGAGCTGGTGCGGTACGACTACGCCGGAACCCGCACAATCCTGGAGCGGGTGGAGGCCGGCGGCCTGTTCGGGGAGGCTCTGGCCTTCACTACGGCCCTAGGGGACTGTGTGGAGGTGGCGGCGGCGGAGCCCTGCCAGGTGCTCTTTATGGAGTACGCCCACATTATGAAGCGCTGTGAAAACGCCTGCGCCCACCACAGCCGGCTGGTGGAAAATATGTTCCGGCTGGTGGCGGGGCAGGCCCGTCAGCTCAGCCGCCGGGTGGAGGTTCTCAGCCGGAGGAGCATCCGGGAGAAGCTGCTGTGCTATTTCCAGCTCTGCCGTCTGGAGGCGGGCGGGGAGGAATTTACCCTGCCCTTTACCCTCAGCGCCCTGGCCGACTACATCAGCACCGACCGCAGCGCTATGATGCGGGAGCTGAAAAAGCTCCGGGAGGAGGGCCTGGTGGAGATGGAGGGGCGGCGGGTGCGGCTGGCGGGGTGAGGGCGTTCCGCGAAAAGGGCGCGCCCTTTTCGCAATGGAGCCATTATCTCCAATGACGGTCAGAGTAACCATCATCGTTGGAAAAGCGGCTGAAGGTCAGCGCGTCGTGTTTGCCGAGCAGATTGAACGAAGCTGCCGCGTCTGCGGATGTGGAGGACAAGGAGGTCTGAAGGCCGTAAAAAGGGGGACCTGCCCGCGGGCAGGTCCCCTTCTTGATGAGGTTTTAGGAGAGCTTAGCGTCGAAGATATAGGTATGGGAATTGCGTGTATCCTTGCTTATCTGCTCCGCATAGAAGGAAAGCTGAGTAGTCTTAAGCAGAGGGACCGTAACAGTCTGGGCGACCCGGCCGCCGTGGATCTCTTGCTCAAACAGCACAGAGTCGTTGTCCCCGAAAACCTTCAGGATAACATCCTTGGTGGTGTAATACTGGAAGGCCAGCGTGTCGTATTTGCCCTCCAGATTGAAGGAAATTTTCGCGGTGGGAGTCTGCTCCATCCATGTGCCAAGATACAGGTCGATCCAGTGGGAGCAGTTGATGCCTGAAATCTCCATGGGATCTTTTTCCCCAGTCTTGACCTGTGCGCCCCAGTTATCTACGCCGCTGTCTCGGTAATAATTATTGAGGGTGTCGATCAAGTCCACGTCGGTGGACATTTTGCCCAGATGGACGGTCTTGGTGGCCTGGTCCCAGTTGACCTCAAGCCCCGCCAAATCGGCCACAGCCCGGACGGGAAGATAAGTGCTGCCGTTGTAGGTGATAGGATAGACCCTGGCGCCCTTGGCGTCTGTGAGGGTTTTGGCCTCGCCGTCAAAGATGATGGTGATGCCGGGGTCCAGGTAGGCGGTGATGGCCTGGAGCGTGTCAGCCGCCGCAGCGCCGGCGGCGAAGCAGAGCACTGCCCCCAGGGTCAGCAGCAGCGCCGTCAAATGGGATGCTTTTTTCTTCATGTTGTCTTCCTCCTGTTTTTTAAATGTGGTCCTGCAAGAAAGCGTACTTTTCCGTTAAAACAAAGAGCCCTGGATCTTCCAGAAAAAAATGTTGAAAATCGGGTGCCGATATGGTAAAGTATGTATAATGTAAGAAGGTTGGCTGTTTGCAGAAAAGTACACCTTTTTGCAACCCCTTCCCAACAGGAGCCGGCTCGTTTCCAGAGCCGGCCCCTGTTTCTTTACTGCCGTTTCTGTCCCTCTTGCAAAACCTGCCCGTCTCTGCTATAAATAAAATAGGACCAACCACCACAGATTTGATGGAGGAAAAACAAATGAACGAACTGCTGCACCAGACAGTCCAGGACGCCAAGGAAACGCTGGTTGCCGACCGCCGGTGGCTCCACAGCCATGCGGAAATTTCCTTCCAGGAGAAGGAGACCACCGCCTGGCTCTGCGCCCAGCTGGAGAAAATCGAGGGCCTGACCATCTCCCGGCCCACGGCTACCGGCGCGGTAGCCACCCTGTCCACCGGGCGGCCCGGCCCTGTGGTCGCCTTCCGGGCGGACATCGACGCCCTGCAAATGACCGAGGCCACCGGTCTGCCCTTCGCCTCGAAGAATCCCAACGCCATGCACTCCTGCGGCCACGACGGCCACGCCGCTGTCCTTCTCAACTCCGCCCGGATTCTGGCGGGGATGCGGGACGAGCTCCGGGGCGAGGCCCGCTTTATCTTCCAGCACGCCGAGGAGGTCCCTCCCGGAGGCGCGGCGGAGATGGTCCAGGCCGGCGTGGTGGACGGCGTGGAGGAGGTCTACGGCCTTCATTTCACCTCCTCCCTGCCTACCGGCCGCTTCGGGGTGCGCTCCGGGGTGCTGACCTCCGCCACGGACCGCTTTGATATCACGGTGAAGGGCAAGGGGGGCCACTCCGCCATTCCCCAGGAGTGCGTGGACCCGGTGGTCATCGGGGCCCAGATTGTTCTCGCCCTCCAGGGAATCATCTCCCGGCGGCTGGACCCCAGCCAGGTGGCGGTGCTGTCCATCTGCCAGGTGTCGGGGGGCTCCGCCTATAACATCATCCCCCACACGATCCAGCTCACCGGCTCCGTGCGCACCTTCGACAAGACGGTCCGGGAGAACGTCCGGCTCTGGATTGAGGAAACCGCCCGGGGCATCGCCCAGGCTCAGAAGGGCGATATTGACTTCGGATACAGCTACGGCTACGGCTGCGTGGTCAACGACCCGGCGCTGACGGAGGCCGCCTCCGATGTGATTCGGGGCGTCTTTGGCCCCCAGGCGGTGGTGGCCATCGGGCCCCAGATGCCCGGAGAGGACTTCTGCCACTTCCATGAGAAGTGCCCCGGCTTCTTTGTGGAGGTGGGGGCTGCCAGCGAGGAGAAGGGCATTACCGCTCCCCACCACAACCCCCACTATCAGCTGGACGAGGACGCCCTGCCCCTGGCGGTGGAGTATGTGACCAATCTGCTGCGGAGCAGGCTGAAGAGATGACCGGCATTATCGACACCCACGCCCATCTGGACGATCCGTGGTTCCTGCCCCGGATCGGGGAGGTGCTGGAAGAGCTGCGGGAAAAGGGCGTGGCGGCGGTCATTACCTCCGGGTCCGAGGTGCCCTCCAGCCAGAGATCCGTGGAATTGGCGCGGAGATTTGATATGGTGTTCGCCAGCGTGGGGGTATACCCCAATGAGGTAGACGCCGCGCCGGCGGATTGGCTGGCGTCTATCCGGGACTTGGCGGGGCAGGAAAAGGTGGCCGCTATCGGAGAGATTGGCCTGGACTACGGATTTTCTCCTGACTATGATAAGAAACGGCAGAGGGACTTTCTCTGCGCCCAGCTGGAGCTGGCGAGGGAGCTGGGCCTGCCGGTGGTGCTCCACGATAGGGACGCCGATGAGGACCTGCTGGCGATTCTGCGGGAGTACAGGCCGGAGGGAACGATCCACCGCGTCGCCTCCCCGCCCCGGTATGCGGAGGAATTTCTGGGCCTGGGGCTTCATCTGGGCATCGGGCCCCAGATCACCTACGAGGAGGACGGGCGGAATATCCGGGCGTTTGTGAGGGATATGCCCCTGGGGCAGCTCCTGCTGGAGACAGACGCGCCGTTCCTGCCCCCGGCCTGCCTGGCGGGGCAGAAGGCGGATTCGTCCATGATTGCCTGGGCGGCGGAGGAGATCAGCCGGGTGAGAGGGGACGCGTCCCCTCAGGAGATCGTGGACATCGCGGCGGCAAACAGCCGGAGGCTGTTCCGGCTTATCTAGCGCAGGCGGGAGGCGGATTCTATCCCCCTCCCAGAAAATTATTGACAAACAATAATTTTTGTGCTATACTAATTATTGTAAAACAATAATTCGGGAGGACCGCTATGAGCATAGGAACACTGCTGCGCCTGGGGGAGTGGCTCCGGGACCTGTCCCTCTCCGGCGCGGGGGGAAATATCGCCGCCTGGGGAGCTGTGCTGGGACTGACGGCGCTGCCCGCCCTGGGGCTGCTGTGGAGGGGCCGGTGCAGATATGATTGGCTGCTGCTTCTGGCGGCGGGGGAGATCCTGGCGGGGCTGTTCTGGCTGGTGAACCCCACGCTGCTGGTGACGGAGTACGACGCGAAGCCCTTCATCGCCCTGGCCGCCGCCGGGTGCGTGGGAGCCACCATGCTGGCCTGGGCGGTGCTGCGGGGACTGAAAAACATCCTGTGCGCGGAGAACCCGGGGCGGACCATGAGCCGCCTGCTGTGGTGGTCCGCCCTGGCGTGGGCATGGCTGGCGGCGCTGGCCCAGGGCGCCGGCGTGTGGCAGAAAATCCAGGAGACGGCCCAGAGCAACACCGCCCTGAGCACCAAGGCGCTGATGCCCACCTATCTGACCTTGGCGGTACTGGCCGTCATGGACCTGCTCCCCACCCTGCTGTGCTGCGAGGTGCTGCGCTGGGGCGGGAAGCTGACCCTGGCGCTGGACGCGGACCCCTTCGGCGGGGAGACAGTAGCCCTGGCGGAAAAGCTGGGGGGCCGGTGCGTCCGGGTGGCGGCGGTATCGGTGGGCCTCTGCGTAGCGGGGAATTTGCTGCAATTCCTCCTGCTGCCGGTGCTCCGTTCCACCCGCTTCAGCGTCTCCTTCCCCTTCGCGTCCGTGCTGCTGGCGGCGGTGCTGGGACTGCTGTGCCGGTATTTCCGGCGGGCCAAGGCCGTCAGCGACGACAACGAGACCATTATTTAGGTGAACGGTCATGGCGATCACGGTGCATCTGGACGAGGTCCTGAAAAGCCGGGGCATGACCGGCAAGGAGCTGTGCGCCAAGGTGGGCATTACGGAGGCGAATCTATCCATCCTGCGCTCCGGGAAGGCCAGCGGCGTCCGGTTCCACACCATCAACAAGATCTGTTACTACCTGGACTGCGGCGTGGGGGACATCCTGCGCTTTGACGGGAGA
>JAAWHO010000087.1 GCA_022795905.1 Oscillospiraceae bacterium | reverse complement strand
CCTGATGATGACGATGAAATTGCAATCTGTGACGATAACTGCGAAGCCTGTGATGAAGAGGGCTGGTACTGGTTCGGTAACGATGGCAAGATGTATAAGCTCATAGGCGATCACGCACTTGCGCACCTTCTCGGGGGACACGCCGGCCAGGGCGCTCTTGACCTGCAGGGCCATGAGCTCCAGGGTCACGCCCATATCCCGCTGCTCCAGGCTCTCGCCCACGCAGATGATGGGGTGCAGGCCCGCCTCCAGGGCGGCGTGGACCTTCTTGTTGACGGTCACATCCGTCTCGCCGAAGTACTGGCGGCGCTCGGAGTGGCCGATAATGACATACTTGACGCCCAGGTCCTTGAGCATATCGGCGGACACCTCGCCGGTGTAGGCGCCGTTGGGCTCGAAGTACAGATTCTCCGCGCCTACGGCCACCCGCATATCCTTAAAGGCCTTCAGCGCGGCGGGGATGTTCACAAAGGGCACGCACACCACCACGTCGCACCACTTGGCGCGGGGCAGGATGGGCTTGAGCTCCTCGGCAAACTTTTTGGTCTCGCTGGCGGTCTTGTTCATCTTCCAGTTGCCGGCGATGATGGTTTTGCGGTATCTACGGTTCATGACGATTTTCTCCTGATATATTAAATATTTTTCAATATAGAAAGCATATCAAAGTCCCCCGGTTCCCGTCAGACAATCTCCGGGGGAGGGGGCGGTTATTTGTCCAGCAGGCAGGCGACGCCGGGCAGCTCCTTGCCCTCCAGGAACTCCAGGGAGGCGCCGCCTCCGGTGGAGATGTGGGTCATCTTGTCGGCATAACCCAGCTGGGCCACGGCAGCCGCGCTGTCGCCGCCGCCGATGATGGTGATGGCGTCGGTTTCGGCCAGGGCCTTGGCCACCGCCCGGGTACCCTCGGCGAAGGCGGGGAACTCAAAGACGCCCATGGGCCCGTTCCAGATAACGGTGCCGGCGTTCCGGACAGCGGCGGTGTAGCTCTCGATGGTCTTGGGGCCGATGTCCATGCCCATCATATCCTCGGGGATGGTCATCACGTCGTGGAGCACAGGGGCGGCGTCCTTGGAGAACTCCGCAGCGCACAGGGTATCCACCGGCAGGAGCAGGGAAACACCCTTCTCCCTGGCCTTGGTGGTCATCTCGTTGCAGTAATCCAGCCAGTCGGCCTCCAGCAGGCTCTTGCCCACGCTGCCGCCCCGGGCCTTGGCAAAGGTGTAGGCCATGCCGCCGCCGATGATGATAGTGTCGGCGATGTCCAGCAGATGGTTGATAACGCCGATTTTGGAGGACACCTTGCTGCCGCCCAGGATGGCCACCAGGGGCCGCTTGGGATTTGCCAGGGCGCCGCCCATGATCTCCAGCTCCTTCTCAATAAGGAAGCCGCTGACGGCGGGAAGGTACGCCGCCACGCCGGCGGTGGAGGCGTGGGCCCGGTGGACCGCGCCGAAGGCGTCGGAGACGTAGACCTCGGCCATGTCCGCCATGGCCTTGGCCAGCGCGGGGTCGTTTTTGGTCTCGCCCTTCTCAAAGCGGGTGTTCTCCAGCAGCAGGACCTGGCCGGCGCTCAGGGCGGCGGCCTTGGCCCTGGCGTCCTCGCCCACCACGTCGGCGGCCATGATCACGTCCTTCCCCAGCAGCTCGCCCAGGCGCGCGGCCACGGGCTTGAGGCTGAACTTCTCCTCGGGCCCATTCTTGGGCTTGCCCAGGTGGGAGCAGGCGATGACCGCCGCCCCCTGCTCGAGCAGGTACTGGATGGTGGGCAGGGCGGCGCGGATGCGCTTATCGTCGGTGATGGCCCGGGTGTCGGGGTCCTGGGGGACGTTGAAGTCGCACCGCAGGAGAACCTTCTTCCCCTTCACGTCGATGTCTTTTACGGTCTTTTTGTTGTAATTCATTGTGCCTATGACTCCTTTCAAACGATATTGAGATTGGTTTGATTGGTGTGATAATCAGGATATCGCCCTCCGGCGGGGGCTCTTTTACGCCTCCGCCATCTCCCCCGCCCCCAGAAGGCCGGGGAAGCCGTTCTGCCGCAGGGCCTCGTAAACCAGCACGGCGGCGCTGTTGGCCAGGTTCAGGCTCCGGGCCCCGCCCACCATGGGCAGGCGCACGCACCGCTCCCGGTACTTTTCCCGGAAATCCAGGGGCAGTCCCGCCGTCTCCTTGCCAAAGAAGAGCCAGCTGTCCGGGGAGAACCGGGCGGCGCTGTAGGGCCTGGGGGCCTTGGTGGTGGCGAGCCACAAATCCTCCCCCGCCTCCGGATGCCTGGAAAAGAGGTCCTCCAGACTGGGGTGGACCTCTACCCGCACCAGGTGCCAGTAGTCCAGCCCCGCCCGCTTCACCGCCCGGTCCGACACATCGAACCCCAGGGGCTCCACCAGGTGGAGGCGGCTGCCGGTGGCGGCGCAGGTGCGGGCAATGTTGCCGCAGTTGGGCGGGATCTCCGGCTCTACCAGAACAACGTGCAGCATTGTCCGCCTCCTTCATCTGGGAAGGCCGGGCGCAGAGCGCGTCCGTCCCTCTCAAATTTTAACAGCGTATATTGTAAAACAATTTCTTTCCGAATTCAAGCATAAATCGAGAAATTCTTTGCGCTTTTTTACATTTTTCCGTGACCCTGGGGCGTTCTCCATGAAAATATAAATTTTAGGGGAGATAAACGGTAAAATTTTGTGCAATAAGACTGTCCTTAAAAAGTATCTCCCGTATTTCGTTGAAAATTGCGCCTCATTTTTTGAAAATTTCCCTTGCATAACCGGTTGCGTCTGGTATAATGGATGACAAGTACATGGGGATGAGGTGCGAGATATGGACAAAAAGTGCGTAGTCATTTTTCTCACAGGCGACACCGCTTCAACCTATAACGGGAAACCGCTGATGCTGCAGGACGCGCTGTTCTGCCCAGTGCTCAACTGGTGTATGCGCGCATGGATGGAAAAGGGCGTCGGGCGGTTTTTTGTTGTCTGCGAGGACAAGGACCTGGCGGACGCCGCCGCCTGCTTCCCGGAGGGGGCCGTGGCGGCGTCCGGGACCCTGGACACCTATGAGCAGGACCTGGAGGAATTTGCCCACGGCTGCTGGATCGAGGAGGTCCGGGAGGCGTTGCTGCCGGTGGGGAGCATGATGCTCTCCTTCCACTCTGCCGAGGAGCTTGTGCGTCTCCAGCGGGCGGTGCGGGAGGACATCGCCGCTTATCATCAGCGCACGGGGGTGAACATCCTGGACCCGGAGACCACCTACATTGACCCCCGGGTGACCATCGGGGCGGGAACCACCATCCTGCCGGGGACCATCCTGCGGGGGAACACGGTCATCGGCCTGGACTGCGAGATCGGGCCTAACGCCATGGTGACAGACTGCGTGGTGGGAAACGGCAGCGTCATCAACGCCTCCCAGACCTATGAGAGCGTGCTGGGGGAGGGGGTCCATGTGGGGCCCTACGCCCACATCCGGCCCAAGTGCCGGGTAGGAGACGGGTGCAAGATCGGGGCCTACGTGGAAATCAAGAACGCCTCCTTCGGCCCCGGGACCAAGCTGAGCCATCTGACGTACGTGGGGGACGCGGATATCGGCAGCGGGGTGAACTTCGGCTGCGGCACCATCACCAGCAACTACGATGGCTTCCGCAAGCACCGGACGGTCATCGGAGACGGGGCCTTCATCGGGTGCAATACCAACCTGGTGCCTCCGGTGACTGTGGGGGCCGGGGCATACATCGCGGCCGGGACCACGGTGACCAGGGATGTGGAGGCGGACGCGCTGGCCGTGGGCCGGGTCCGCCAGGAGAACAAGCCCGGCTGGGCCAGGCGCCGCCGGGAGCTGGAACAGGACGGAGAGAAGAAATCGTGAGGGACCTCACCGCCGGCGGGCGGTTTTACAGCGGGAAGATATTGAAGATGAAGAAATGAGGGAGTTGAAATGATCTCACACGGGAAAGACATGAAGGTTTTCAGCGGCAACGCCAATGTCGGATTGGCAAAGGACATCTGCAAGCTCATCGGCATCCAGCTGGGGGGCTCGGAGATCGGGCATTTTGCCGACGGCGAGGTGTTCGCGTCCATCTATGAGTCCGTCCGGGGCTCGGACGTATTCCTGATTCAGTCCACCAGCCGCCCGGTCAACGACAACCTGATGGAATTGCTGATTATGATTGACGCCATGAAGCGGGCCTCGGCGGGCCGGGTGACAGCGGTGATCCCCTACTTCGGCTATGCCCGCCAGGACCGGAAGGCCAAGGCCCGGGACCCCATCTCCGCCAAGCTGGTAGCCAATATGCTCACGGCGGCGGGGGCGGACCGGGTGCTGACCATGGACCTTCACGCCGCGCAGATCCAGGGATTTTTCGATATCCCGGTGGACAATCTCTATGGAAACCCTGTTTTTGTGGACTATTACGCCAAGAAATTCGGGGAGAGGTGCGAGGACATGGTGGTAGTTTCCCCGGACGTAGGCAGCGTCTCCCGGGCCCGCGCCTTTGCCCAGAAGCTGCATATGAACCTGGCCATTGTGGATAAGCGGCGGCAGAAGGCCAACCAGTGTGAGGTCATGAATATCATCGGCGACGTGGAGGGCAGGTCCTGCATCCTCTTTGACGACATGGTGGATACGGCGGGGAGCCTGTGCAACGCCGCCCGGGCCATTGTGGAGAACGGCGGAGCGAAGAATGTGTTCGCCTGTGCCTCCCACGGGGTGCTCTCCCCTCCGGCCATCGACCGGATCAACAGCAGCCCCATTACGGAGCTGGCGTTTCTGGATACCATTGCCCCCATTGACCCCTCCCTGAGCGGGAAGATCAAGTATCTGACCGTTGCGCCCATGTTCGCGGAGGCAATCGAGCGGATCTACCAGGAAATCTCCGTCTCCAAGCTCTGGATCTAAACACAAAAAGTGCCCGAAGGGCACTTTTTGTTTGCGGGAGCCAATTTTCCAAAGATTCACCGAAGCCCCGCAGAGCAGGCGGATGACATCCTCCCCTGCGGGGCCGCAAAAGGAGGTACCAACCATCGACTGGCTTCTTGTCTGCCTGGGCAACCCGGGCAAGGAATACGAAAACACCCGCCATAACATTGGCTTCATGGCGGCAGACGAGCTCTCCCGCCGGGAGGGCGTAAAGATCAACAAGCTCCGCTACCGGGCCCTGTCCGGGGAGGTCAGAGCGGGAACCCAGCGCGTGCTGGTCATCAAGCCCCAGACCTATATGAACCTCAGCGGCGAGTCCGTCAAGCTGGCCGGGGGCTTCTATAAAATCCCTCCGGACCATGTCCTGGTGATCTCCGACGACGTGGCCCTCCCCCTGGGGAAGCTCCGCATCCGGGCCGGCGGCAGCGCCGGGGGCCACAACGGCCTAAAAAACATCATTGCCCACCTGGGGACCGACCAGTTCCCCCGCGTCCGGATAGGCGTGGGCGCCCCCGCCCATCCCGAGCACGAGATGATCGACTGGGTCATCGGCCCCTTCTCCGCCCAGGAGAAAAAGGCCGTGGCAGAGGCCGTCAGCCGCGCTGTGGACGCCGCCCTCTGCGTGGTGGAGCACGGCGTCCAGGAGGCCCAGAACCGCTACAACTGAAGCAAAAGCCAGGCCGGCGCGGATACCCGCGCCGGTTTTTCTGTCATATCCCTCCCACCCGCTGAATAAGCTGGCTTCAGGAGCAGGCCGCAAACAGCCCATGTTTCCGTATAGTTGGCCTGCTGTGCTTATGAAGCGCAAGGAGGGACCCGCCATGTACCGGACGCCCCATGAACATGAAAAGGTTATCGACCTGACGCCCCGTCTCCGCCGGCAGCGCCTGGAAAACCTGTACTCCCGGCTCTGCACCGTATTCGCGCTTTGGACCCAGTATGCCGCGCTGGGAGCGCTGCTGCTCTACTCCGCGCTGCGCCTGCTGCTCTGTCCGGAGATCCCCCCGGGGAGCTATGTGGGGCCGCTGTTTGTCCTCTGGCCGCTGTCCTTCCTCCTGCTGCTGGCCAGCTATCTCTCGGACCTCCTCCTCTGGCGGGAGTAAGCCGCTGGACAAGCCCTCCGCGCCGTGGTACAATGGTCCCACTTTTACAAGGGGGCGGGACGATGACACCACTGCGGGAAAAACAGCTCTTTCTGCTGGACATGGATGGAACAATCTATCTGGACGGGACGCTCTTTTCCGGGACGCCGCCCTTCCTGGAGTATGTGAGGAAATCCGGCGGACGGTACCTCTTCTTAACCAACAACTCCTCCCGCTCGGCGGACGCCTATGTAAAAAAGCTGTCCGCCATGGGCGTACCAACAGAGCGGGGGGACTTCCTCACCTCCACCGACGCTCTCATCGCCGATTTGAAGAAGCGCCCGCCCTACCGGCTGTGCTACGCCTTCGGCACGGAGAGCTTCCGCAGCCAGCTGCGGCAGACCGGCATCCCCGTCACAGACCGGCTCTCCGATGAAATCGACTGCCTGCTCGTCGGCTTCGACACGGAGCTGACCTTTCAGAAGCTGGAGGATGCCTGCATTCTCCTCAATCGCGGCGTAGCCTTCATCGCCACCAACCCGGACTGGGTCTGCCCCACCTGGTACGGCTCGGTCCCCGACTGCGGCAGCGTGTGCGAGATGCTCTTCCGGGCCACGGGCCGCAGGCCCCGGGTCATCGGCAAGCCCCAGCCGGCCATGGCGGAGCTGGCCCTGGAGGCCGCGGGCTTCCCGCCGGAAGCGGCGGTGCTGGTGGGGGACCGGCTCTACACGGATATCGCCTGCGGCGTCAACGCCGGGATCGACACGGTGTTCGTCCTCTCCGGCGAGGGGACCCGGGCGGACCTGGAGGGCAGCGCGGTCCAGCCCACCTGGGTTTTGGAGGACATCGGCGCGCTGCTGAGGGCAATCGAATAAAGCAAGCGGCCCGACCGGAATTTTTCGGCCGGGCCGCTTTTTGACGGCCTATAAGCGCGGCAAATATTCCAAAAGCTCCCCCGCGCTGCCGAGCACCGTCTCCGCGCCCTGGGCGGTCAGCTCCTCCCGGGAGCGGTAGCCCCAGCCGGCCCCTGCCGGCAGCATTCCGACAGCCTTGGCAAACGCCATGTCCGTCCCGCTGTCTCCAACGTAGGCAATTTCCCCGGGGGAGACGCCCAGCGCCGCCAGGGCCGGGGCCGCCGCCCCGGCGTCGGGCTTCAGCGGGCGGCCCTCTGTGCGGCCCAGCACACAGCGGAAGTTTATTTCCGGGAAGTAGTGGGCAATGATCCGCTGGGTGGTCCTCTCGGTCTTGTTGCTCAGAACGCCCAGCGCCAGCCCCTTTTTCTCCAAGGCATCCAGCATCTTCCGAATTCCCGGATAGGGCGCGGTGGCATCCGCGCAGCGGGCGGGGTAGTCCGCCTGATAGAGGGCGTGAATCCGCTCCAGGGTCTCCTGGCCTGTGCCCTCCGGCGCGGCCCGGCGGATGGCCTCCCGGATGCCGCTGCCCACAAAGCTCTTGCACCGCTCCACCGGATGGGTGGGAAGCCCAAGCGCCGCCAGGGAGCGGTTCAGGGCTCCGGCAATGTCCGGGATGGTGTCCAGCAGGGTCCCGTCCAGATCAAAAAGGACTGCTTTCAGCATGGAACATACCTCCTTACCCCGCCCTCCGGCGGGGATTTTTGATTCCCGGCCATTATAAGCCCTGGCGCGGGAATTGTCAATTTGCAGGGACCGCTGGGCGCGGCCCGGTGGTGGAGGGGGAATCCACCCCTGCGGTACCGTCCGGTTTGCGCATTGAAAATTTTCGAAAAGCGCCGTTGACTTTCCTGTTCTGAGGTGTTATTTTATAAATTACAATATTATTTTGGAGGAGATGCCATGAAATATTCTACGCGCCTGAGCGATGCGGTTCATCTTCTGCTCTTTGTCCAATTAAATCCTGGTCAGCCGCTCTCCAGCGATGCGATTGCAAAAAGTATCTGCACGAATCCCTCCTATGTACGGCAGATGATGGCAAAGCTGAAAGCCGCCGGTCTGCTCAACAGCAGCCGGGGGCAGGCGAAGCCGTCCCTGAGC
>JAAWHO010000086.1 GCA_022795905.1 Oscillospiraceae bacterium | reverse complement strand
CAAAAATACTCAAAGGTTGCGCCCACCACCATGCTGGCGATGAATATCAGCACGTCCCTTTGGTTGTACATCCTGCGAAGGAACAGGGTTATGCTCCGGAGGAGCCGCCGCTTGCGCCTCCCGCGGCCTCTCCGGAGGGGCGGGGGGCCTGGCCTGGGCGCTGGAGCCGTACTCGGCCAGGATGGCGTCCAGGTCGTAGCCCTTCCCCTCCAGCGCCTGAGCGCCCAGCAGCAGCCGCTGGGTATCCATCAGGTCGCTGTCATTTTCTTCAAATGGGATCTGCTCGTTTCTCTCGGTCATACCATTCCTTCTTTTATATGGCCCGCTGCCGC
The DNA here is from genome assembly GCA_022795905.1 of Oscillospiraceae bacterium. Lineage (GTDB taxonomy): Bacteria > Bacillota > Clostridia > Oscillospirales > Oscillospiraceae > Pelethomonas. Next base: position 7,868 of record JAAWHO010000086.1, on the reverse strand, counting down.
AGCGCCTCGTACAGCAGCACGGCGGCGGCGGCAGACGCATTCAGGGAGGAGATCCTCCCCTTCATGGGGATGCTCACCAGGAAGTCGCAGCTCTCCTCCACCAGCCGGCCCATGCCGTCCCCCTCGCTGCCGATGACAACGGCGGCGGGGCGCGTCAGCTCCGCCTCCCACAGGGGGGTGGTCCCCCCGGCGGCGGTCCCGAACACCCAGACGCCCCGTTTCTTCAGCTCCTTCAGCAGGGCCGGCAGGTTGGGCACCCGGGCCACCGGCAGATAGCTCACCGCCCCGGCGCTGGTCTTGGCCACCACGGCGGTGAGCCCGGCGCTGCGGCGCTTGGGGATGACCACCCCGTGGGCCCCCGCGCACTCGGCGGTGCGGATGACGGCCCCCAGGTTGTGGGGGTCGGAAATCTCGTCGCAGATGACCAGCAGCGGCGCCTCCCCCCGCTCCTCGGCGGCGCGGAGGATGTCCTCCACCGAGGCGTATTCGGCGGCGGCGGCCACGGCGATGACCCCCTGGTGGCTGTGGGTCTCGCTCATGGCGTCCAGCTTCCGCCGGTCCGCCGCCACCACCACCACGCCGGCGCGCTTGGCCTGGGCAATAAGGCGGGAGAGGGTGTGGTCCGTCTCCCCCCTGGCGGTGTAGAGCTTGTCAATGGCCCGTCCGGCCCGGAGGGCCTCCGATACCGCGTTGCGGCCCTCGATGAGGGTCTCGGCGGCCTGTTCTCTTTGGTTTTCTTTCATCATAAAGGGTTGCTCCTTGCTGTCGTATCCGCTGGAACGCGGGGAAGAGCGCCGCCCCGGCAGGGACCGGCAAAAATATAATCTCACGCTATTATAACACAGACAGGCCCCGGTACGGAAGGGGTATTCACAGAAATTTCACAGAAAATCTATCGGGAGTTCTTGTGAGTTTGCCGATTTTGTGCTACCATGCTTCCTAGACGGACCGCGGGGCCTGCCCCCCGCTGTCGGGATAGAAGGAGAAAAGCATGAGTGACAATCGTAAGGACCAGAACAATCAGAACAATAACAACAGAAACAAGCGAAATCTCAACGGCCTCTTCATCCTCATTGCCTGGACAGTGGGGCTGACAATTATGATGAACTATTTTTCCGCCTGGAGCTCCCAGAACCGCACCGCCGCCGCCACCCATGAGATTATGTACAGCGAGCTCAAGGAGATGGTCCGGGCGGGCCAGGTGGAGAAGGTGGTCTTTGCCGACGGGATGATTGAGATCACCCCGGTGGAGGGCTTTATCTACAAGGAGACCGCCGAGGACGGAACCGAGGTGGCCTATCCGGAGGATGTGAAGCTCTTCACCATGCAGATGGGCATCTACGGCACGGATCTGGAGGCGCTGCTCGACGAGCACGGGGTGGACTACACCCACCCCTATGTGCCGGAGATGAGCCCCATTCTGGAGTTCATGATCTCGTACATCCTGCCGACCATCCTGCTGGTGGGCCTGTTCATGCTGTTTATGAACCTGATGGCCAAGCGGGGCGGGGGCCTCGGCGGCATCGGCAGCGTGGGCAAGTCCAACGCCAAGGTCTACATGGAAAAATCCACCGGCGTGACCTTCGCCGACGTGGCCGGCCAGGACGAGGCCAAGGAGTCCCTGGAGGAGATTATCGACTTCCTCCACAACCCCGGCAAGTACACCGCCATCGGCGCCAAGCTCCCCAAGGGCGCGCTGCTGGTGGGCTCCCCGGGCACCGGCAAGACCCTGCTGGCCAAGGCCGTGGCGGGGGAGGCCGGCGTGCCCTTCTTCTCCATCTCCGGCTCCGGCTTTGTGGAGATGTTCGTGGGCGTGGGGGCCAGCCGGGTGCGGGACCTGTTCCAGGAGGCGGCGAAGGTGGCCCCCTGCATCATCTTTATCGACGAGATCGACGCCATCGGCAAGACCCGGGACTCCCGCTTCGGCGGCGGCAACGACGAGCGGGAGCAGACCCTCAACCAGCTTCTGGCGGAGATGGACGGCTTCGACCCCTCCAAGGGCATCATCGTCCTGGCCGCCACCAACCGGCCGGAGGTGCTGGACAAGGCCCTGCTGCGGCCGGGGCGGTTCGACCGGCGCATCACCGTGGACCGGCCCAACCTGGCCGGGCGGCTGGCGACGCTCCAGGTCCACACCCGGAAAATCCGCCTGTCGGAGGACGTGAACCTGGATAAGATCGCCGCCGCCACCGCCGGGTGCGTGGGGGCGGACCTGGCCAACACGGTCAACGAGGCCGCCCTCCGGGCGGTGCGCCACGGGCGGCAGGCGGTGAACCAGGCGGACCTGCTGGCCGCGTTTGAGACGGTTATCGCCGGCGCGGAGAAGAAGGGCACCGTCATCACCGAGCAGGAGAAAAAGGTCATCGCCTACCACGAGGTGGGCCACGCCCTGGCGGCGGCGAAGCAGAAGAACGCTCAGCCTGTGACCAAAATCACCATCGTCCCCCACACCGAGGGGGCCCTGGGCTACACCCTGCACCTGCCGGAGGAGGAGAAGTTCCTTATGAGCAAGGACGACATCCTCACGGAGATCCGCACCCTGCTGGCGGGGCGGTGCGCCGAGGAGCTGGTGTTCGACACCAAGACCTCCGGCGCGGCCAACGACATCGAGCGGGCCACGGCCCTGGCCCGGAATCTTGTGGCGCGCTTCGGCATGAGCGACAAATTCGGCATGATGGCCCTGGGGGCCGTCAACAGCCAGTACCTGGACGGCGGGTACAGCATGAACTGCGCCCAGGAGACCTTCGCCCAGGCGGACCAGGAGGTGGTGGACCTGCTCCGGAGGTGCCACGAGGAGGCCATGGACATCCTGCGGACCAACCGGGAGAAGCTCGACGAGATCGCCACCTACCTCTTCCGGAAGGAGACCATCACCGGCGCGCAGATGATGGCGATTCTGGAGGACCGGGACCCGGACCAGGAGGAGTACTACGGCGTAGGGCCCGCTCCCGCGCCGGAGCGGCCCGCCCTGGAGCAGCCCGAGGCCGGGACTGCCCGGGAGGAGCCGGAGCTCTCCATGCCCACCGCCGGGCGGCCCTCGGAGGAGCCGGAGGAATGACAAAAACGCCCGGTCCGCTTCAAAGCGGGCCGGGCGTTTTTCAGAAGCAGCGCCAGGTGAAAAATTGAGGCGGGGCTTCCTCCGGGAATCGCATGGGCCGGCGCGGGGCAAATCGACTGGTTTCGCCTGAATACGGCATAAATCGCCGAAAAACGCCAAAAAGTCGGATTACGTCGGACGATTTCTGAAAATTTTTTGTCGCTAGTGTCAAGTTTCGACTTGAGTTTTCTGTCCGTTTATGTTAATTTGTAGCTGAGCCACAACGAAGCTTCGAGATTTCGTCACATTGAACGGATGGCCATCTATTCTTGTCGAGATGCAAAATTTTTTGAAGGGAAAAAACGCTATGGACACTAGTATCAAGGTCGTACTGGCAGATACCAACGAGGACGCGCGGCAGCTGCTCCAGGCTACCCTGGAACGGGATGGCCGTTTCACCGTAACCGGCTCCACAGGCGACGGAGGGCGGGTGCTGGAGCTGGTCGAGGAGACAAGGCCGGAGGTCCTGCTGCTGGATCTGCTGCTGCCCGGACTGGACGGGCTGACCATTCTCCGCAGGCTGCGGGAGCAGGAGGAGGGCCCCGTGGTCATTGCCGTCTCCCATTTTGTCAGCCAGGAGATGGTGGCCGAGGCCGGGAGCCTGGGGGCGGCGATTTTCGTAAGCAAGCCCTACAACGAGGAGGCCATGGAGGAGAATATGCTGCGCCTGCTGGAGAAGCGGGGCGTGAAGGCCCTCCACGCCTCGGGCCTGGAGGAGCTGGTCACCTCCATCATCCACGAGGTGGGCGTCCCCGCCCATATCAAGGGCTACCAATATGTCCGAGAGGCCATTATGATCACCGTAGAGGATATGGACGTCATCAACTCCGTCACCAAGGTCCTCTATCCCGAGGTGGCCAAGCGCTACCACACCACCCCCAGCCGGGTGGAGCGGGCCATCCGCCACGCCATCGAGGTGGCCTGGGACCGGGGCGACCTGGAGACGCTTCAGAAATTTTTCGGCTACACGGTCTCCAACGCCAAGGGCAAGCCCACCAACAGCGAATTTATCGCCATGATCAGCGACCGCATCCGCCTGAAGCTCAAGACGGACATCATCTGACCGGACATTCTGAAATGGAATACCCGCGCAAAAACGACACGCCTGACGGGTCAGCCTGCCCGGCGTGTCATTTTTTGTTCTATGGGCCTAGCCCCGCCGCCTGCCGGCGGGGATATCTCCCAGGTCGAAGGGGGTGGTCTGATAGACGAAATAGTTGAGCCAGTTGCTGTAGAGCAGGTTGGCGCAGGACCGCCAGCTCACCCGGGGCGGCTGGGTGTCGTCGTCGCCGGGGTAGTAGTTTTTCGGCGCCTCGATGGGCTTTCCCAGGCCCTTGTCCCGCAGGTACTCCTTCTCCAGGGTGTCCGCGTCGTACTCGGAGTGGCCGGTGATAAAGATCTGCCGCCCGCTCTCGGTGGACAGGGCGTAGATTCCGGCCTCCGGGGAGGTGGCCAGAATCTTCAGCGCCGGCACCCGCTCCACGTCCTCCCGGAGAATGGTGGTGTGCCGGGAGTGGGGGACCATGAACACGTCGTCGCTGCCCCGGAAGAGCATATTGCTCCGGCGCTCCACCACATGGGGGAACACGCCGAAGAGCTTCTTCTCCAGGGGGACCTTCTGGATGCCGTAGTGGTAGTACAGCCCCGCCTGGGCCCCCCAGCAGATGTGGAAGGTGCTGTGGACGTGGGTCTTGCTCCACTCCATCAGCTCGCACAGCTCCGGCCAGTACTCCACCTCCTCAAAGGGCAGGTGCTCCACCGGCGCGCCGGTGATAACCAGGCCGTCGTAGTTGTACTCCTTCACATCCGCAAAGTGGCGGTAGAAGGCCAGCATATGCTCCTGGGGGGTGTTCTTGGGGATGTGGCCCTGGGGGGCGATGAGCTCCAGCTCCACCTGGAGGGGGGTGTTGGACAGCAGGCGGCTGAGCTGGGTCTCCGTGGCGATCTTGGTGGGCATCAGGTTCAGCAGCAGAATCTTCAGCGGCCGGATGTCCTGGGTCATGGCCCGCTTTTCCGTCATGACGAAGATGTTCTCCTCCGTCAGCGTCCGGGTGGCGGGCAGCTCATTTGGAATACGGATAGGCATGGGATCGTCTCCTTTATACGCTCTGCAGCGCCTGCTCAAGGTCCGCAATCAGATCTTCCCTGCTCTCCAGGCCCACGCTCAGCCGCACCAGGTCCGCGCCGACGCCGGCGGCGGCCAGCTCCGCGTCGTTCATCTGCCGGTGGGTGGTGCTGGCGGGATGGAGGCAGCAGGTCCTAGCGTCGGCCACATGGGTGGCAATGGTCCCCAGCTCCAGGCGCTTCATGAAGGCCTCGGCGGCGGCCCGGCCGCCCCTGACGCCGAAGCTCACCACGCCGCAGGAGCCCCGGGGCAGGTACTTCCGGGCCGTCTCATAGTACGGGTCCCCGGGCAGGCCGCTGTAGCGCACCCAGGCGATTCTGGGGTGCCTGGACAGGTACTCCGCAACGGCCTGGGCGTTCTCACAGTGCCGGGCCATGCGGACGTGGAGGCTCTCCAGGCCCAGATTCAGGATGAACGCGCTCTGGGGGCTCATCATGGAGCCGAAGTCCCTCATGAGCTGGGCGGTGGCCTTGGTGATAAACGCGCCCTCCTTCCCGAACCGCTGGGCGTAGGTAACGCCGTGGTAGCTCTCGTCGGGGGTACACAGGCCGGGGAACTTGTCCCCATGGGCCATCCAGTCGAACTTCCCGCCATCCACGACGCACCCGCCCAGGACGGCGGCGTGGCCGTCCATATACTTGGAGGTGGAGTGGGTGACGATGTCCGCCCCCCAGGCCAGAGGCCGGCAGAGGATGGGGGTGGCGAAGGTGTTGTCCACGATGAGGGGCACGCCGTGGCTGTGGGCGGCCCTGGCGAACTTCTCGATGTCCAGCACCGTCAGGGCCGGGTTGGCGATGGTCTCACCGAACACGGCCCTGGTATTGGGCCGGAAGGCGGCGTTGAGCTCCTCCTCCGTGCAGTCCGGGGAGACGAAGGTGAACTCCACCCCCATGCGCTTCATGGTAACGGCGAAGAGGTTGTAGCTGCCGCCGTAGATGGAGCTGCTGGAGACCACATGGTCCCCGCAGGAGGCGATATTGAACACGGCGTAAAAGTTGGCCGCCTGGCCGGAGGAGGTGAGCATGGCCGCCGTGCCGCCCTCCAGCTGGGCGATCTTTTTCGCCGCGTGGTCGCAGGTGGGGTTCTGGAGGCGGCTGTAAAAATAGCCCTCGGCCTCCAGGTCAAAGAGCTTCCCCATGTCCTCGCTGGTGTTGTATTTGAAGGTGGTGGACTGGATAATGGGGACCTGTCTGGGCTCCCCGTTCCCAGGGCGGTAGCCGCCCTGGACGCAGATGGTTTCAATGTGGTTTGACATGGGCAATTCTCCTCATTCATCAAAAATATGGACCCGTTCGCTTTTCCACCAGCCTCCAGCGCCGGGGCCGCCAGGGCGAGGTTGCTGGTATCGCCGTCGTCCATGGCGATGAGCGCCGGCAGCCGGCACAGCCTCTTCTGCCGGGTTGTATACAGGATATCACAAATTTCCCAAATGAGCAAGAGCGCCGGCAGAATTGACCCGCCATCCGCTGTAACAGAACTGTAATCTTTCAGGGCTTGCATTCCGGCGGAAGATGTGGTATGATATCATCAAGTTTAATAGAGAAAGGAGTGGATAGCGAATATGATATGCCTTTTCACCGGCGTAGACATCGACGATATGATCTACGGCGAGCGCGACATCACCATCAGCGAGCGGTAAAACCTCACAGACGATTGGCAGGCCACGCTTTTGAGCGTGGGCTTTCTTTTTCTGCGGCGCTTTTGCCGCCGGAAGGATAGATGTCCTCAGCAAGGGATCCCCCCGTCTCAGGAGACGGGGGGATCTCAGACTGTCGAAAAAGTTCAATAAAGCCGTTATCCATCAGGGCAGCAACATCCCCTCGCCTCCCTTGTTAAAGGGAGGGGGACCGCCGGGCAGAGCCCGGTGGTGGAGGGATTCCAGCACCGCGCTTCCCTTTCTCTCCGGATTTTGGGCAGGAAGGCGTTTCTTGCGGTACTTTTTTCTTTGGCGCCGACTTCTTCGACGGTTCCCTGCGACGAATCCCCCCGCCACCGCTTTGCGGTGGCCCTCCCCCCTTTCACAAGGGGGGCATGGGGCGAATCTTGCGCTTCAAATTACTTTTTCGACAGTTTGGGATCCCCCCGTCTCCTGAGACGGGGGGATCCTTTAGTCTGCAAAATATCCGAACTGTTTGAGTCGGTCTCCATTGCCAACTTCCCGGACTGCTAAAAAATAATTTGTGAATTCTCTCATTCCCCTATTGACAAAACTTTAACAAAGTGGTATTCTATACTCGCAAAGATCGTTAAAACATTAACAATCCGGACGCGTCTTATGAGGAGGTACATTGCTATGGCAGAAAACACCGCTACCGGCATCATCGACACCGCCGAGGCCCTGGCCGCCAAGCTGGAGGCCATGCGCCAGGCCCAGCGGGCCTTCGCCGCCTACACCCAGGAGCAGGTGGACCGCATCTTCTTCCAGGCTGCCAAAGCCGCCAATATGCGGCGCATCCCCCTGGCCAAGATGGCCGTGGCGGAGACGGGCATGGGCGTGGTGGAGGACAAGGTCATCAAGAACCACTACGCCGCCGAGTACATCTACAACGCCTACAAGAATATGAAAACCTGCGGCGTCATCGAGGAGGACAGCGCCTTCGGCTTCAAGAAGATCGCCGAGCCCGTGGGCCTCATCGCCGCCGTCAT